>JAAUPC010000337.1 GCA_012036325.1 Paracoccaceae bacterium | reverse complement strand
GATCCCATCGCCAAGGAAAACACCATCGGCACCGCCGAGGTGCGGCAGATTTTCGCCCTCTCGAAGGGAGGCAACGTGGCGGGCTGCTTCGTTACCAGCGGGCGCATCGCCCGCGGCAAGGCGCGCGTCGTTTTCGTTGACGACCGTGGTGCCGCCGCCGTTTGCCTTCACGTACTGCCAGGACGGGTCGATCGTGAAGCGGAGGCTGTCGGTCAGCTTGAAGTTGCCCTGAACGCGGATGTTGCCGGTGTTCGACGGGTTGATGCGCAAGCCGAAGTAGTTCGTGCAGCTGGACGGGTTGGCCAGGTTGTTCGTGTCGCACCCGCGCCGTCGCTTTGTGCCGCACCGTTGACGAACGTAGCGCGCGTACAAGTGTCGAAGTTATCGAAACCGTCACCAAACGTGGCAATGTTCGCCAGCGATAGGTTGCGATAGAAGTTGTTGCGGTTTTCGTTGTAGTGGGCGATGACGCTGACGAAGCTGTCTTCGCCAATTTCCTGGTAGATGCGGCCGTTGCCCCTGCAGCTTCTGCAGTTCGCCGGGGCCTTTGAACTTGTCGTATTGCTGGAATGAAACGCCGGCGAAGGCGCTGACGCCGTTCTTGCTCTCGCCGGAGTCGATCACGCCGATCAGGCGGCGATAGTCGAAGGAGCCGACGGAGCCGCCGACGCTGAGCGTCGTTTCCTCAAAGGGCTTGCGGGTTACGACGTTGACCGTGCCACCCGTTGCCGATGCGGTCGGGCTGTCGACGTCGGTCGTGCCGGTATTCACGGTTGCACGCTGGATGTACTCGGGATCGATCTGCTGGTTCGTGAAAATTGCGTAGTTGCCGGTGTCGTTCAGCGGAATACCGTCCTGCGTCAGCGAGATGCGGTTCCCGTCGAAGCCGCGCAAACGGACGTTGCCGCCGCTTGAGCCGTAGGGGTCGGAGTTCGTGAAGTTGATGCCGGGTACCAGATTCAGGCTTTGAAACACGGTCTGGCCGAGGGCTGCGTCTTGACGTAGTCCTGCGTGATCGTCGAGCGTGTTTTCGGCCGTTGTTCTTTGATGATTTGGCCACTGATGCCGTTGCGGTCGCCGGTCAAGCTGCGTAAGCGACCACCGTCACCCGCGGCCTCCATAGCCGGGGACCAAGGGATCAGCCCATTCCCGGAAAGGGCGGCATCGTGCCGGACCAGAAGAGTTTTTCCGTGCCTGTGGAAATGCCGGAATGCCGAACCGCGACCACAAGATCCTGCGGACCGGGCGCCACAAGACCCAGGGCTTCCAGCCCCAGCTCCCTTGCCCCTTGCAGGATTACGGCCGTCGTCTGCACTGCTGTGTCCCCCCCAGGGCTGCGACAATAGGACCCAGTTGTCCCTCTTGGCCCGTGTTGTAAGTTTAGCCTGACAATTCAGACTGTCAATTTAATTAGACAGTTTCGCCACTGAATCTGCAGGCACCGTGGCAGACAGGGCAGATGTCACGAAGGGGCGGTCGCTGCGGACTGCCGAAACCGCGGTGAAACCGGCCTGGTTCAGCAACACTGCGATCTCGGCACCGGACCGGGTTCGCCCGGTCTGCATCGCAAGGGTGTAAACGGTAAAGTACACATCTGTTGCCGGGTCGGGCCGCGCACCGCCTGACATCGGCTCGGACACGATCACCCGGCCTCCCGGCGGCAGCGCCTGCCGGACATTGGCCAAAAGGGCGGCAACGGTGGCATCGGCGTGGTCGTAAAGCACGCGGATCAGGCTGATCGCATCGGCGCCCGACGGCAAAGCCTGGTCGCGAAAGCTGCCGGGAATAATCGTCACCTCGGGCCCCAGCCGGGCTCGCGCCCCAGCCACCACGGCGGGAAGGTCGAAAAGCGTGCGCCGCATCTGCGGATGCGCATGGCCAACCGCGGCAAGGAAAGCCCCGGTGCCGCCACCAACATCCATCAGATGGGTGATGCCGCGAAAGTTGACCAGCCGCAGCGTGTCTTCGGCGACAAGGCCCTGACTGTCGGCCATCAGATCGGAGTAGCGCGCGGCCAACGCAGGATCGGCTGCCCCGCCCGCGCCAAAGACATAGGGCCAGAACCCGGCAAGTTCGGGCTGGGTCTCGCCTCGGAAAAACGCCACGGGATCGGCCAGGTCGCGGTAAAGGACGGGGTGATGGCGCACCATCGCCTCCAGCCCCGGCACCGCCAGAAACGCCGCCCCCCGCGCGGTCAGCCGCCAGAGATCACCCTTGCGATGCAGAAGCTTCAGCGCCGCCCCGGCCTGACACAAGACTGCCATCCGCTCCACCGGCACCCCGGCCAGTTGCGCCAGCCGTGCCGTGGGTTCCGCCGTTTCGGCCAGCCGGTGCAGGACCCGAAACTCGACCAAGGCCAGCAAACACTGGCTGCGCACAAAGCCCGAGACGACCTCGAACAGCGCGTCGCCTTCGCTGCGCGCAATGTGGCGCAGACCGGGGATCCGCGCGCACAACCGGTGAAACGCAGGGCTCAGCGCCAGTCTTGCCACCCAGCCCGGACCCGCCGCCTTGCGCGGCAGGCTGTGGCCAAGGCCGGTTTCAGTCATTTCGCGCCCGTCGCGCGCACCCGCTGGGCGCCCAGATCAACCGGGGTCATCTTTTCGGCATAGGCGCGGACCAGGCCCGCCAGCTGCGCCTCACCCGGACAGGACGGGATCGAGGCGATGGCCCCGCCAAGGATGTCCTTTAAGTGCCGCACTGCGCCCTGCACGCCCATCAGCGCTACCGCGTTTGGTCGGCCATGCATTGCGTCCTGGCCGGCAGGCTTGCCGGTTTCAACCTCGGTCAGAAGCGCGTCCTTCAGGTCATCGGCCACCTGGAACGCCTCACCAATCCGGGCACCAAGCTCTTCCCAGGGCCCAGGGTCTTGGCCTGCCGCAAGGGCCCCCATCTGGGTGGCGGCAATGAAAAGGGCCCCGGTCTTGGCGCGGTGATAGGCGGAAAGGTTGACTGTCGCCTCAGACTCCCACCCCCTGCCCCGCGCAGATCCCGCCCGGCATGCCCGTGCGTTGTGCCAGCACCTGCACCAGCCGCAGCGCGCGCAAGGGCTGATCCCCCGCCGCCCGCGCCAAAAGCTCGAAGGCAAGGACAATCAGACTGTCCCCGGCAAGGATCGCCACCGGCTCGCCAAAGGCGCGGTGAACGGACGGGCGGCCGCGCCGGGTATCGGCATTGTCGAACGCGGGCAGGTCGTCATGCACAAGGCTGGCGCAGTGGATCATCTCAAGCGCTGCGGCCGCGGCCGAGGAAAGCTCTGGTCGGTCATCGCCACAGGCCATGGCGACCGACAGAAGGATGGTCGGCCGGATCCGCGCCCCACCCGCCATCGTGGCATGGTCAAGCGCCGCGGCAAGGCGCATCGGCACCCGGTCCGGCCCGGCAAAACCGCAACTGGCCAACTGGATCGCTTCGGTCACGGCAGCTTCGATTCGGAAGGATAGCGGCATCTCGCACCTCGATCAGCGCCGGGAAGCCCGGACGTCGGGCCAAACGCGGCACCTTGCCAGCAATCTTGCACCGGCGCGGCGCTATGTAAACTAAAACTTACACCACACTGTTCGCATCTGTTTACAACTGTTGGGCCTTGGGTAGACTGGACCCATGGAGAGCCAGGCCAGACCTGTTGTCGTGATCGGGGCCGGGATGGGGGGGCTTGCCTCTGCCATCCGGCTGGCCGCAGCGGGCTGCGCTGTGACATTGGTCGAAGCGGCGGCCACGCCCGGCGGCAAGATGCGCACCCTGCCCTCTGCCGCAGGTCCGGTCGATGCGGGGCCAACTGTCCTTACGATGCGGCAGGTCTTCGACGAAACTTTTCGCCTTGGCAGATGAGCGGTTGGAGGATCACCTGACCCTGCTTGCCCAGGCGATTCTCGCCCGGCACTGGTGGGACGATGGCAGCCGCCTTGACCTGACCGGCGATCCAGACGCCGACTTGGCCGCGATCACCGCTTTCGCCGGCGCGCGTGAGGGACTTGCCTTCCGCCGCTTTGACCGTCTCGCCCAAAGTCTGCATCATGCCTTCGACGCGCCTGTCATGCAGGCCCCGAAGCCGAACCTTGCCGCGATCCTGCGCGCCACCCTTGCCCGCCCCGCCGGTCTCGCGCGGTCGCTTGCGGATCTTGACCCCAGGGTCC
>JAAUPC010000336.1 GCA_012036325.1 Paracoccaceae bacterium | reverse complement strand
AGGGCACCGGCCGAGCGACGTGAATTTGGCCCTTGTGCTGCACGGCGGCGCGACCGCCGTCTTTCGCGTCGGATCACTCCGTGAGGCCGCGCGCTTGGCCGAAGCGAGCACGAGCTGCTTGCCTTCTTCGCCCGCGGCGCACTGGTCGAGGGTCTCGACGTTCAGCCCGGCCGCTTGCCCACAGGCCTTCCACGCGTCGGGTCCGCCTGCGCCAAGGGCGTTGGACAGGATCACCTCGTCCACCTGCGCGGGGCTGATCCCGGCATCGGCAAGGCAGGCAAGAAGAACCGGCGCGGCAAGATCCTCCAGAGACAGCCGGGCAAAGGCCCCCCCCTTTGGCACCACCGCCGTCCGCCGTGCCGCGATCAGACGCGCCATGCCGCCCGCCCTTCAAGCGCCAGAAGGTCGGCCTTGCCCGAAGGCAGCTTTGGCCAATCTTGCAGCCATATCAATCGCTTGGGGGCGATAAGCGGTCCAAGTCTGCCGCGCAAGGCGGCCATGATCGCGCTGTCTTCAGCGGGGTCTCCGCACAGGAACGCCACCAGAACCGCGCCGCGCTGCGCGTCCGCAACGGGCAGCACCGCCGCCTGTTTCACCCCCGGCTGCACGGCCAGAAAACTTTCGATCTCTTCGGGAAAGACGTTCTGGTCAGCGACAGTTGCCATCCGCCCGGCGCGGCCGTGTAGGAACAGGTACTCGCCCTCCAGCCGCCCGATCTCACCCACGGAAAGCCAGCCATCGCGCCAGCGCGCGCTGCCAGGATCACTGGCGTAACCGATGAAAAGATAAGGGCTTTTCACCCAAACCTCAGCGCCCTCAACCGTGACCTCCACACCCGGATAGGCGCGACCGACCGACCCTTCCGGCGTCGTCTCATCCGCGAGGGTGATGAAACTGGTCTCGGCAGCGCCGTAGAATTCCTTGACCTGCGCCTTGGGGGCCATCGCCTGCACTGCGGCCCGCAAGGCAGGGTCCAGCTTCGACCCACCAACGAGGATCAGCCGAAGATCGGGGCAGACCCCCGGCCCCAACTGGCGCAGCTGGGCGGGGGTGGCGTAAAGATGGGTGATCCGCCGGTAAGCAAGCGCCTGCCGCTGGCGATCAGGTCGCAAAAGGTCAAGCAGGTGGACCTCCGCCCCCAGGTGCAACCCTTCGACCGCGCCGTAAAGTGCCAGCGATTGCACCAGCCGCCCCAGCACCGCCACCCGCGTGCCGGGACCAATGCCGAACTGCGCGTTCACCGCGAAACTGGCCAGCCATGAGGCTTGCGTCCGCAGGATGCGTCGGGGAGATCCGGTCGAGCCCGAGGTGAGCGTCTCAAACACCGGCTGATCGGCAAAGGCGGGCGCTGGCTGATCCAAAGCGCCGACACGAAAGGCAGGCAATCCAATGGCTTGCGCAAGCCCCTCTGGCCCGTCTGCCACGACCGTCCCCAAGGGCGACCGGGGCCCGCCCCCCTGCGCCAAGGCGTTGAAAAGCCTTGCTTCCGGATGCCAGCGAAAGCCGGTGGTCATGCCTTCAGAAGGCTTGCCATCCGGCGCAGCGCCAGAAGATAGCCTTCCGTCCCAAAGCCCGCGATCACCCCATCCGCGCGGTGGCTGACGTAGGAATGATGCCGAAACGCCTCGCGTTTGTGGATGTTCGATATGTGCACTTCAAGCACCGGCCCGTCATAGGCGTTCAGCGCGTCCAGAATGGCGATGGAGGTATGCGAATAGGCCCCCGGATTGATGATGACGCCGGCCGAGGTGCCGCGCGCCTCCTGGATCCAGTCGACCAGTTGGCCTTCGTGGTTTG
Source organism: Paracoccaceae bacterium (assembly GCA_012036325.1). GTDB lineage: Bacteria > Pseudomonadota > Alphaproteobacteria > Rhodobacterales > Rhodobacteraceae > Tabrizicola. The sequence continues at coordinate 2,340 of JAAUPC010000336.1, read as the reverse complement.
ACTGCAACGCGCGCAGACGCAGGCCCAGTTCCTCGGCCAGATCGGCGGTGCGGGCGGCCACATCGTCCAGCGTCTCATGCCCGTAGATTTCCGGCTGGCGTAAGCCAAGCAGGTTCAGGTTAGGGCCGTTCAGAAGGGTTACAAGTTTGGGCATGGTCAGTCCTGTCTCATACCCGGGCGAGATTAGACTATGTGGACCAAGGGGCAAGCCCAAGGAAAAATGGCGGCCTTCCGGTCCTGTTGGGGACAGGAACGAAAAGCCGCCCAGGGAGACATCGTTGACGACAAGCGTCTGATTTTAGGCCACTTTCTCCAACACGATCTCGGGCGTAATGCCAAGGGCACGCACAACTTCGCGCGTCAGATGGGGGCGGTTCAGGGTGTAGAAGTGCAGATCCTCAACCCCGCCTTGCAGCAGCCGGTCGCACAGCGCGGTGCAGTGGGTCAGGGCCAGAAGCTCTTCCCGGCCGTCGCGGGCGGCCATGGCGAAGGCTTCGTCCAGCTTGGCCGGAACCGTGGTTCCGCAGCGCTCAGCGAATTTCTTCGCGCCGGACCAGCTGGTGATCGGCAGGATGCCTGGGATGATCGGGGCGGTGATGCCCGCCTTCACACAGGCATCGCGGAAGCGGAAAAAGGTGTCGGCGTTGAAGAAGAACTGGGTGATGGCCGAGGAAGCGCCCGCGTCGATCTTGCGCTTCAGCCAGGTCACGTCAGAGGTGCTGTCAGCGGCATCCGGATGGGGTTCGGGATAGGCGCCGACGCGGATCTTGAACTTCCCCGTTTTCGCAAGCTTTTCAACCAGTTCAACCGAGTTGGCAAAGCCCATCGGATGCGGCACGAAGCGCTGCGCGCCTTTCGGAGCGTCGCCGCGCAGGGCGACAATCTCGGTCACGCCAGCGGCTGCATAGGATTCGGCGATGGCAAGGGTTTCGGTTTTCGTCGCATCAACGCAAGTCAGATGCGCCGCGACGGGCAGCCCATAGTTGCGGTGGATGGTCGAGACCGCCTCATGCGTCAGGGTTCGGGTGGTGCCGCCCGCGCCGTAAGTCACTGAAACGAATGAGGGTTTCATCGGGGCCAGCGCCTGCACGGTTTCCCACAGCCGGAACGAGGCGTCCAGCGACTGGGGCGGGAAGAACTCAAAGCTGATGTGGGGCGTGGTCATGGCGGTCTCCTTCATTGATCCTCTTGTCTCAGATTTCCTGATGTGAGACCAATTCATAGTTTTCACGTTTTTGATGAGGTTCGTTCATGTATGTCGAGCTGCGCCACCTGCGGACGATCCGGGCCATTCAGCAGGCCGGGGGCTTGGCGCGGGCGGCTGAGGTGCTGAACATGACCCAGTCGGCGCTCAGCCATCAGGTCAAGGGGCTGGAGGATCAGGCGGGGATGGAGCTGTTCGTGCGGCGTTCCAAGCCGATGCGTTTGTCCGCCGCCGGACACAGGATGTTGCGTGCGGCGGAGCGGATCCTGCCAGAGCTTGACGCGATGGAGGAGGAATTCCGAGCGTTGCGGGCGGGGCGGACGGGGCGATTGCACATCGCGATTGAATGTCATGCCTGCTTTGACTGGCTGTTTCCGGTCCTGGAAATGTTCCGCCATGCCTGGCCGGAGATTGACGTGGATATCCGCGCTGGGTTGGCGTTTGAGGCTTTGGCGGCCTTGAACCGCGAGGATGTGGACCTTGTCATCAGCTCTGACCGGGAACCGCCGCCGGGAATCGTCTTCAATCCCCTCTTTGATTATCATCCGACCTTTGTCGCCAGCGCGCTGAATCCGCTGGCCGAAAAGGCCTTTATCACCGCAGGGGATTTCAAGGATCAGGTGCTGATCACTTACCCCGTCAGCCGCGACAAGCTTGATATCTTTACGGAAATTCTCACCCCGGCCAAGGTGGAGCCCCGCGCCCAGCGCACGGCCGAACTGACAGCGGTCATCCTGATGCTGGTCGGATCGAACCGCGGGGTGGCGGTTTTGCCCGACTGGGTGATGCGGGAAGTGAAGTCGAACGCGGACTATGTGACCCGGCCGTTGGGGCCAGAGCCGGTGCTGAAACGGATGTATGCCGCGACCCGGGTTGAAGATGCGGGAAAGCCCTACATGGCGCATTTTCTGCGGTTGGCGCGGTCTGAGCCGGTCAAATTGCAGCGAGCTGGCTAAGGTATTGCGTTCGCTGGGGTAATCTGGGGCCAAGACTGCAAGAAAGACGTCTTGAACGCGTCTTCTTTCTGTCTTCCTTTCGTCTCTACGCGCGCATTGGCCGGGGATCGTTAACCATGGCTTTCGAATCGGAGGGCCTCGGGCAGCCCCCCCCACCCCATCCCTCCCCCACGGAGGGGG
>JAAUPC010000335.1 GCA_012036325.1 Paracoccaceae bacterium | reverse complement strand
GCAAACATCAGCCCCTTCGGGATAGAAGGACTGCTGCACCTTAAGGGCGCTTTGACCACGCTGCGGCTAAGCTGCGTGCCTGACGCTGTGCGGGTATAGGTCAGTTCTAAAGTGCCCTGGCCAGCCGCGGCGGCAGGGCCTCCAACGGGGCAGTGTCAACCATGCCTCACGCTAGCTCGCGTAAGACACCAGACAACATTTTCCACAATCTGATCGATGTGGTGCTTCTCAATGATCAGCGGTGGCGACAGCGCAATAATGTCACCCGTCGTGCGGATCAGCAGCCCCTTCTCATAGCACTTTAAGAAGCAGTCAAAGGCTCGTGCTCCGGGTTTGTCAGGACGAGAGGCCAGCTCGATCCCGGCGACGAGTCCCAGGTTGCGCACATCGATCACGTGGGGTTGCCCCTTGAGCGAATGCACCGCGTCCTGCCAGTAACCGGCGATATCCTTGGCGCGTCACAGCAACTGGCCGAAGCGGCCTGCCTTGCGGTGCTGGCCGCGCACGCAGGCTGAGCCTGCCGGGATGCAGCACAGCCGCCCTCTGGCCTTTGGGGGCGAGCCAAGATAAACGCTGTGCCAAGCCCACTGAAAAAGCCCCATGGGAAGCCGCGCCATGACCGATTATTCGGATGCCATCTCCTCGACCGAGGATATCATCGAAGATGCCCGCAACGGGCGGATGTTCATCCTGGTGGACCATGAAGACCGCGAGAATGAAGGCGATCTGGTGATCCCGGCGCAGATGTGCACGCCGTCGGCGATCAACTTCATGGCGACGCATGGGCGCGGGCTGATCTGCCTTGCGCTGCCCGCCGCCCGGATCGAGGCGCTGGGTCTGCCGTTGATGAGCCCGAAGAACTCCAGCCGGCATGAGACCGCCTTCACCTTGTCGATCGAGGCGCGTGAAGGGGTGACAACGGGGATTTCGGCGGCGGACCGGGCGCTGACGGTGTCGGTGGCGATTGACCAGACCAAGGGCCCGGCCGACATTGCGACACCGGGGCATATCTTCCCGCTGCGGGCGCGGGATGGGGGCGTACTGGTGCGTGCGGGCCATACCGAGGCCGCGGTGGATGTCAGCCGTCTGGCGGGCCTCAACCCCTCAGGCGTGATCTGCGAGATCATGAATGATGACGGCACCATGGCGCGCCTGCCGGACCTGATCAGCTTTGCGCAGCGGCATGGGCTGAAGATCGGCACGATCAGCGACCTGATCGCCTATCGCCGCCGGCATGACAATCTGATCACCGAAAAGGCCGTGAAATCCGTGGCCTCCACCCATGGCGGCGACTGGCTGATGCGGGTTTTCGCGGATGAGACGCATGGGGATGAGCATATCGTGCTGTCGAAGGGCGACCTTGCGGCGCCGGGCCCGGTTCTGGTGCGGGTCCATGCGCTGAACCCGCTGGAAGACGTGCTGGGCGTGGGCGGCGGGGGCGAGTTGCCCGCAGCCATGCGCATCATCGCGGCTGAGGAGCGGGGGGTTGTGGTCCTGTTGCGCGACACGACGATGAAGATGGTGGCGCCCGGCGAACACTCGCCGCAGACGTTGCGGCAATACGGGCTTGGGGCGCAGATCCTGTCGTCGCTGGGGCTGTCGGCGATCACGCTGGTCACAAACTCGGCCACGCCTCGTTTCGTCGGGCTTGAGGCTTACGGTCTGACCATCGCGGGCACCCGCCCGATCAAGGAGTGACGCCAATGGCAACTGCGGAAACCCATTACACGCTGCCCCTGCCCAGCTTTGACAAGCCGGTGAAGCTTTTGATCGTGGTGGCGCCTTATTACCGCGACATCGCGGACAGCCTGATTGCCGGGGCACGAGGTGTGGCTGCGGCCTGCGGGGCTGAGGTTGACCTCGTCGAAGTGCCGGGTGCCCTGGAAATCCCGACCGCGATTGCCATGGCCGAACGGATGGCCAAGTTTGACGGCTACGTCGCGCTTGGCTGCATCATCCGGGGGGAAACGACGCATTACGACACCGTCTGCAATGATTCTTCGCGCGCGCTCAGCCTGCTGGGTCTGCAGGGCGCCTGCATCGGCAACGGCATCCTGACGGTGGAAAACCGCGCGCAGGCCGAGGTGCGGGCCGATCCGGCCGGGCAGAACAAGGGGGGCGGTGCCGCTGCGGCCGCCTTGCACCTGATCGCCCTTTCGCGCAAATGGGCCGGAGCTTCCAAAGGGATCGGCTTTCGTCCATGACCACCGCCAAACGCGACCAGAAACGCCAGATGAAATCCGCCGCCCGGCTTTATGCGGTGCAGGCGCTGTTTCAGATGGAAACCTCGGGCCAGACGGTCGAGGCCGTCACGCGTGAGTTTGAGACCCACCGTTTTGGTGCAACCTATGACGAAGGTGAGTTTGCGGAAGGCGACGTGGACCATTTTCGCGCCGTCGTCGGCGGGGCGGTCAACTGGCAGGCCAAGATCGACCAGATGACCGACCGCGCCCTGGTGGCCGCCTGGCCGATTGACCGGATCGACCCGGTCCTGCGCGCCCTCTTCCGCGCGGCGGGGGCCGAGATCGTGGACACCGCCACCCCGCCCAAAGTGGCGATCACCGAATATGTCGACGTGGCCAAGGCCTTCTTCCCCGATGGCAAGGAACCGAAGTTCGTGAACGCCGTCCTTGACCATATGGCGCGTGAGGCCAAGCCTGAGGCGTTCTGATGCGTCCAAAGGTCAGTCTTTGGAAAAAGGAGCCCCCCATGCGCCCACTGTTCGCCGTCCTTCTTGCCCTGTTCCCCCTGACCACCCAAGCCCAGACCGCCGAAGCTCAAACCGCGCCGATCGACTGGCAGCTTGTGGCGATTGATGGGGTCGTCACCGACATGCGCGCCACGTTGCGGCTGTCTGATGATGGCACAATCTCGGGCCAGGCCCCCTGCAACCGCTGGTCGGCGATGAACGGCGAAACCCTGCCCGCGCTGAACCTTGCGGCAATCCGGGCGACGCGGATGGCCTGTGACCGCCTGGCGGATGAGCAGCTGTTCTTCGACACCCTTGCCGCAATGACCCGCCTTACGCCCGAGGGAAGCCGCAACCTTGTCCTGACGGGCCCTGACGGGCGCAGCATGGAATTTGTCAGCGACCTGATGAACAGCCTGACCACCTGCAAGACCTGCACAGACAGCGACTAAGCCCGCAAATTTGCAAAGGCCCGGGGCTGGACCAAGCCCGACCGGTACGCCATATGCGCAAGGCGTCGCCACCCCAGAGAGGTTTCATGTCCAGCCGCAGAACCGTTGCCGATTTTCTTGACCGTCCAACCGTGACGCGGTTCCTGATTGCGGTCATTCTGGTCAACGCGGTCACGCTGGGGCTGGAGACCTTTCCCGAGGTGATGGCCCGGGCAGGGGGGCTGATCCTGACGATTGACCGGATTTGCCTCGCGATCTTTGTCGCCGAACTGGCCGCGCGGCTTTATGCGCTGGGGCTGCGTTTCTTCCGGTCGGGGTGGAACGTCTTTGACTTTGTGATCGTCGGCATCTCGCTTTTGCCGGCCGCCGGGGGATTTTCGGTCCTGCGGGCGCTGCGCATTCTGCGGGTGTTGCGGGTGGTGTCGGTCACGCCGTCCCTGCGCCGGGTGGTAGACGGGCTGGGCCGGGCGCTGCCGGGGATGGGGTCGGTCTTCCTTCTCATCGCGCTGATCTACTATATCGCCGCCGTCATCGCGACGAAACTGTTCGCCGCCAGCTTTCCCGACTGGTTTGGCAGCCTTGGTGCCAGCGCCTATTCTCTGTTCCAGATCATGACCCTGGAAAGCTGGTCGATGGGCATCGTGCGCCCGGTAATGGATGTCTATCCCTATGCCTGGGCCTTCTTCGTGCCCTTCATCCTGATGACGACCTTTGCCGTGATGAACCTGATCGTCGGTCTGATCGTGAATTCGATGCAGGAAGCCGCCAGCGAAGATGAGCGCGCTGTGACCGAAGCCTTTGAGGCCAAGGTTCTGGCCCGGCTGGACGAGATTGACCGCAAACTTGACGCCAAGGGCTAACGGTTGGCGTCGAAAAGCGCGGTGGCGCGGTCGAAGAAGCGTTTCCGGGTGGCGGGGCCTTCCATCATGATCTCATGCTCGGCCCCGGGGTAAAGGTCCAGCTGGCCCGCACCCCAGCCTGCCATCCGCAGATGGAC
>JAAUPC010000334.1 GCA_012036325.1 Paracoccaceae bacterium | reverse complement strand
ACTCGCACGCCCCCGGAGCATTGGACGCTTTCCGACAAGGCCGGCAACCGCGTGTGCATCTGCGCCTGGCCGGACAACCTCGCTTCGTCCCCGCGGCGCCGGCTAACCTGCGACCCGACGCATCACTATCATGGGAGCCGTGATGGCCTGGATCCTCCTCATCATCGCCGGCCTTTTCGAGGTCGTCTGGGCCATCGGCCTGAAGTACACCGAAGGCTTCACGCGGCTGTGGCCCTCGGTGGCCACCGTCACGGCCATGGGGCTGAGCGTGCTGTTGCTGGGCATCGCCATGAAAACGCTGCCCGTGGGCACGGCCTACGCCGTCTGGGTGGGCGTGGGGGCGGTGGGCACCGCCTTGCTGGGCATGGTGCTGTTCGGTGAACCGGCCACGGTGGGGCGGCTGGTGAGCCTCATGCTCATCGTGGCGGGCATCGTGGGGCTGAAGCTCTTCTCCGGCCCCTAGGCGCCGCCGAAAGTCCTCAATCAGTGCTTGTGGCCGCCATGGCCGCCGTGGCCGGCCGATGCGCCGGCAGGCGGCTGGGACGAGATCTTCACGTCCACCTTCACTTCGCCGGCCTTCTCGAAACGCAGCGTCAACGGAAAGCTCTCGCCGTTCTTCAGCGGCTGCTTCAGGCCGATGAACATGAGGTGCAGGCCGCCCGGCTTCAGCTCGACGGTGCCACCGGCCGGCACGTCGATGGCCTTCACCTGGCGCATGCGCATCACGTCGCCTTCCATACTCATGGTGTGCAGTTCCACCGTCTGGCTGACAGGGGCGCTGCCCGAGAGCAGGCGGTCGGCCGCCGGGCCGCCGGTGATCTTCAGGAAACCGCCGCCGCCCATCTGGCCCTGCACGGTGGGGCGCGCCCAGGCGCCTTCCACCTTCACCGGGCTCTGGGCCCACACGGGCAAGGCCAGGCTGGACAGGGCGGCTGCAAAAACAAGGGCCATCAGGCCGCGACGGGGGGTGTTCATGGGTGTCATCCTCGGGTTGGCTGCTGCCTGGGGCCCAGGCCCGCCGGCAACTCGCAGGCAAGTCTAGCCGCCACGCGGGCCGTGGCCTTTTGCACCGCCCCGGCTGCAAACAGCGCGGCCAGCAAGAGACGTCCCAGAAGATCCATCTGCCTCTCCCCTATTCACAGGGCAAGCTACGGGCGGCAGCTTGGGTAAGTTGCAGCCGGGGGTAGGGTGGGTGATCCACCCACCTTACCCTAGAACACCTCTTTCACCGCCTCCATCGCCACATAGGTCGAGGTGTTTGATACATGCGGCAAGGCGCTGATCACTTCTCCCAGGACCCGGCGATAGGCCTGAATATCCGCCGTCCGCACCTTCAGAAGGTAGTCGAAACTCGACGCCATCATATGGCACTGCTCCACTTCCGGCTCCGCCAGCACCGCGCGGTTGAACGCAGTCAGCGCCGCCTCTCGCGTGTCGGAAAGCCGCACCTCGACAAAGGCCACATGCGCCTGACCCATGCGGATCGGGTCCAGGATCGCGCGGTAACCGGTGATGACCCCTGCCTCCTCCAGCCGTTTCATCCGCGCCTGCGTCGGGCTTTTGGAAAGCCCGATCTGCCGCGCAAGCTCCACCGCTGAAATCCGCCCGTCGGTCTGCAAGACCCGCAGGATCGCAAGGTCGAAACGGTCAAGATCGGCGCGGTCATTTGGCATCGGTCTACCTCGGGTTTGCAAGTCTTCCGCCTGAGTATCAGGAAACCTTCGGGAAAACAGCCCGTCATTTTGCCTGTATGCTGGGCGGAAAGTGAGGTTCCCCATGTCCACCGATTCCACCGCCTGGTCCCGCATCGAAACCGCCGCCCTGGCGGATGAGGGCACCCTTGTCCGCCAGCTGGTGGCCTCAGCCGCACTTGATGCCCCCGCCCGCGCGCAGATCACGGCCCATGGGGCCGACCTTGTCACCCGCATCCGCGCCAGCGCGCGCCCGGGCTGATGGAGGTGTTCCTTGCCGAATATGGTCTCTCCACCGACGAAGGCATCGCATTGATGTGCCTGGCTGAGGCGCTTTTGCGCGTCCCCGACGCCGAAACCATGGACGCCCTGATCGAAGACAAGATCGCCCCCTCTGACTGGGGCCGCCACTTGGGCAAATCCGCCTCCTCTCTCGTCAACGCCTCGACCTGGGCCTTGATGCTCACCGGCAAGGTCCTCGATGAGACGGAAGGCGGCATCACCCGCCACCTCCGCGCCGCCGTGAAACGGTTGGGCGAACCGGTGATCCGCACCGCTGTCTCCCGCGCGATGAAGGAAATGGGCCGCAATTTCGTGCTGGGGGAAACCATCGACAAGGCGATGACCCGCGCCGAAGACCTTGAGGCCAAAGGCTATACCTACAGCTACGACATGCTCGGCGAAGCCGCCCGCACCGAAGGGGACGCGCGCCGTTATCACCTCAGCTACTCCCACGCGATCACCGCCATCGCCCGCGCCGCCAAGGGCAACGATATCCGCACCAACCCCGGTATTTCGGTCAAGCTTTCCGCCCTCCACCCCCGCTATGAGGTGGCCAAGCGCGAAAGGGTGATGGAGGAACTCGTCCCCCGCGTCCGCGCCCTTGCCTCCCTCGCCCGCGCCGCAGGCCTCGGTTTCAACATTGATGCCGAGGAGGCCGACCGTCTGGCCCTCTCCCTCGAAGTCATCGAGGCGACCCTTTCCGACCCAGCGCTGAAAGGCTGGGATGGCTTTGGCGTCGTCGTCCAGGCCTATGGCCGCAGGGCAGGCGCGGTGATCGACTGGCTGCATGCCCTCGCCACCCGCCTTGACCGCAAGATCATGATCCGCCTCGTGAAAGGCGCTTATTGGGACGCTGAGGTAAAGCGCGCCCAGGTCCTTGGGCTGGAAAGCTTCCCCGTCTTCACCCGCAAGCAATCGACCGATGTCAGCTACATCGCCAACGCCCGCAAACTCCTGACGCTGACTGACCGCATCTACCCGCAATTCGCCACCCACAACGCCCATACCGTCGCCGCGATCCTGCATCTGGCGGCAGAACTCAACGTCACGCCGCTGGATTACGAATTCCAGCGCCTCCATGGCATGGGCGAACGCCTGCATGACATTGTCCTGACCGACCAATCCACCCGCTGCCGCATCTATGCCCCCGTCGGCGCGCATCGTGACCTTTTGGCCTACCTCGTGCGCCGCCTTCTCGAAAACGGCGCAAACTCCAGCTTCGTCAACCAGATCGTCGATGAAGACGTGCCCCCCTCCCAGGTCGCCGCCTGCCCCCTGACCATGGTCGAATCCCTGACCGCCATCCCCAGCCCCGCCCTGGCCACCGGCCCCACCCTCTTTGCCCCCCGCCAGAACGCCAAAGGCTGGGACGTGACCGATGCGCGCGACCTCGCCGACATCACCGCCGCCCGCATCCTGCGCGACGGCGACACCATCACCGGCATCGACCGCGCCCCCGCTGTCCCGCCTGAACTCGTCCGGCGGCGACCCGCTGGCCGGGACCAATGCCGATGCCGAGGGGCTGGCAGTCGGTCCCGACGGCACGATCAACTTCTCGACACTCGGGGCGAACGGACAGCCCACTTGGAAGCTCTTCGACGCCATCGCGGCGCCGGCGATGATCGGTACGTCGGGGCGTTTCACCGGCTGATACGACCAATGCCCGCGCGCCTTGTCGGTGAGGCCGCTGAGTTTGCTCGCGACGGCCTCCGCCTCCTTCTTGAGTTCGAGGTCGCGCGCTTCCAACTGGGCGCGATCTTTCTCGAAGCGCGCAAGGTTCTCCTTTGTCGCCCGCAACGCCTTCTGCTGCTTCGGAATCGGCGACGAGGACATGAAGGCGGATCCCGTGAAGATGTACCTCAACGACCGTGTTCACGGTGACTGTGAACATGGCGGGGCTGCCGGGAATCGCGGTGCCGGCGGGCAAGGATGCGGCCGGTTGCCGCTCGGATTGCAGCTGGTGGGCCGCCCGTTTGACGAACAGGGCGTGCTGAATGCCGGTCTGGCGATCCAGAGCCGCGCGGCGTTCAAGGCTGTGCCGGAGAAGTGGTGGTGATTAGAGTGTGGAGCGTAAGGTGAAGAGTCTTGGACAACAATTAGAAGAATACAATAATTTTGGGCCAGGGTTCAATTTTGCGCGCATTTTTCTTTGGCTTATAGTGTGCTG
>JAAUPC010000333.1 GCA_012036325.1 Paracoccaceae bacterium | reverse complement strand
GATCCGCGCCTGGCCATAGCTCGCCAGCCCCCAGGCCGCGCCCGGCGTGTCGGCTATCCCCGCCCGCACTGTCAGCCCCATGTCGGTGCAGTCCTGAAACACCCGCTCCAGCACCGCCGCCTCACCGCCGAAGAGATGCGCCGTCCCGCTCAGGTCGATCATCACGCCCGCCGGCTCTCGCGACCCAAGGCGAAAACTGCCCCGCCCAGCGCCGCATCACGGCCAGAAACCGCGCCTCGCTGACCGGATCGGCCGGCGCGGTCAGAAGGTTGGGGTAAATCGCCGTCGCATCGCGCAAGCCCTGGCCCTCGCGCAGCCCCACCGCCTCCGCCTCGGCCGAGACCGAGGTCAGGACCTGCGCCCCATTTACATCGCCCACCACGACCAGCGGCGGCGGCACCACATCCCGGCGCAGGCGCTGTACCCGTTCCGCCGCCAGCCGGGGAAACCAAAGCGACAGGATACGCCGCGCCGCCATGCCCTTCCCCCTGATGTTCCCATATTGTTCCCGTCATGCCATCACACATGCTCAGAGTCGAGTCCCCCACCCGCACCAAGGCCACAGATGACAATCGCGTGAGTGTGAGACCCCTCACCATAATCCAGCTTCCGCGACGGAATGCCGCGCCTATAGTGATCGGGAACTTCCAGCATGGAGCCAGAAGCATGAAATTGATCAAAGCCGTCGCAATCGGGGCCGTCCTGGCCGCCGGTGCCGCCTTCGCCCAAGACGCCAAGCCCACCGACCCGAACGCGATTGCCCGGTCCGAGCTCATGAAGATGGTCGGCATGAACACCGGCATTCTTGGCAACATGGCAGGCGGCAAGGAACCCTACGACGCCGCCAAGGCCGAAGGTGCCAAGGCAGCCCTGATCGAGGCTGCTGGTAAGATCGAGGCCACCTTCATGGAACAAGGCGCCGCTGATCCGGTGTCCGAAGCCAAGCCTGAAATCTGGGCCAACTGGGATGATTTCCTGGTGAAGGCTAAAGCGCTTGGGGATGCGGCAGGCGCGGTCGATGTCGCCTCGGCGGAATCCATTGGCGCGGGCATGGGCGCGATCGGCGGCAGCTGCAAGGATTGCCACACGACCTACCGCAAGTAAGCCGGCCCAACTCCGGCCCAAAGGGAAGCCCTGGTCACCCGACCGGGGCTTTTCCTTTTCCCGTCACCAGACTCTCAGCCGCACCAGACCCGGGTGATGCGATCATCCGCAGGTGACCTGCTCGATCCGGTCAAAGTCATTGAGCCAGATGTTCAGACGGTCCGCCTTGAAATCCATCGTGACGGCCATCCCCGGCTGGATGATGCGAAGGTCCTGACTGAACCGCATTCCGTCCAGAACCCGGCCGGGCTGGCCCACGAGGTATTGCAGCTCCGAGGCGCCGCACAGATCGACCGGGTCCGCCGGTTCGGCCGGCGTCACGACGCAGCCCGCCAACAGCAAGGGGCCCAGGCAAAGGGCAGCAAGGACATGTTTCATTTTCGTTTCCTGAATTGCTTTCCGGGCCAGTTTGTCAGAGCTTGCAGCAAGACATAAAGGAAGGAAAACCAGATGCGCACCCGTGCCGCCGTCGCCGTCGCCGCCGGAAAACCGTTGCAGATCATGGAGGTGAACCTCGATGACCCGCGTGAGGGCGAGGTTTTGGTTGAGATCAAGGCCACCGGCATCTGCCACACCGACGAATTCACCCTGTCGGGCGCCGACCCCGAAGGCATCTTCCCCTCCATCCTCGGCCACGAAGGCGCGGGTGTCGTGGTCAAATGCGGCCCCGGGGTGAAATCCCTCAAACCGGGTGACCATGTCATCCCCCTCTACACCCCCGAATGCCGCGAATGCCCTTCCTGCCTTAGCCGCAAGACCAACCTCTGCACCGCGATCCGCGCGACCCAAGGCCAAGGCCTGATGCCCGACGGCACCACCCGGTTTTCGATGCTCGATGGCACGCCAATCTACCATTACATGGGCTGCTCCACCTTTGCCCAGCACACGGTCATGCCGGAAATCGCCCTTGCCAAGGTCCGCGACGACGCGCCCTTCGACAAGATCTGCTACATCGGCTGCGGCGTCACCACCGGCATCGGCGCGGTCCTGAACACGGCACAGGTCGAACAGGACGCGACCGCCGTGGTCTTCGGCCTTGGGGGCATCGGCCTCAACGTCATCCAAGGCCTGAAAATGGCCGGCGCGCGGATGATCATCGGTGTCGACCTGAACAACGACAAGAAGGAATGGGGCGAGAAGTTCGGGATGACCCACTTCCTCAACCCCGAGGACCTGCCCGAGGGCACATCGGTCGTGCAGGCCATCGTTGACCTCACCAAGACGCCTTTCGACAAGATCGGCGGGGCGGATTACTCCTTCGACTGCACCGGCAACGTCAAGGTGATGCGCGACGCGCTGGAATGCACCCACCGCGGCTGGGGACAGAGCATCATCATCGGCGTCGCCCCCGCCGGGGCCGTTATTGAGACCCGCCCCTTCCAACTCGTCACCGGCCGCGTCTGGAAAGGCACCGCCTTCGGTGGCGCGCGCGGCCGCACCGATGTGCCGAAGATTGTCGATTGGTACATGGACGGCAAGATCGAGATCGACAGCATGATCACCCACATCCTGCCGCTGGAGAAGATCAACGAAGGATTTGATCTGATGCACGCCGGCAAATCGATCCGCGCCGTCGTGGTCTACTGATGGCCCGCGACGGGGCGAAACTCCTCGCCGTCCTGATCGACGCCGACAATGTGCTTGCCCGCCATGCCGAGGCGATCCTGAAGGAAATCTCGACCATAGGCGAACCCGCCCTCCGCCGCGTCTATGGTGACTGGTCCAGCCAGCAACTGGCCGGCTGGAAAAACCAGGCCCGCGATCTGGGCCTCGTGATGCACCAGCAATCGGCCAACACCAAGGGCAAGAACGCCTCTGACATCGGCCTTGTGATCGACGCGATGGACATCCTGCATCAGGGCAAGTTTGACGGTTTCGTCCTCGTCTCCTCTGACAGCGACTTCACCCGCCTCGCCTCCCGCATCCGCGAGGAAGGGTTGGAGGTCGTGGGCATCGGCGAAGCCAAAACCCCCGAAAGCCTCCGCAAGGTCTGCAACCGTTTCATCCTGATCGAAAACATCGTGGGTGAGCCTGAGGCCGAGACCAAATCCGCCCAACCCGCCCCCAAGACCCCGACGCCATCCGCAAAGACCGAAACCGCCCCCACACCCCGCCCCGCAAAGCGCCCCGAGTCCGAAGTCATCCCCCTGATCCGCAAGGCCATGACCTCGATCGACCCGGATGGCGAGTGGTTTTCGCTGGGCCAGATTGGCCAATACATGGTCCGGGCCGACCCCGATTTCGATCCGCGCACCTATGGCGCCGCCCGGCTGTCGGACCTGGTCAAACGGCTGACAGTCCGGTTTGAGGTCCGCAAGGACGGCAACCAGCTGATGATGCGCGATATCGCCTGAAGCTGGTCAGAAGATCGTCGCCAGCCACTCCGCGAACTGGTCCACCGCCACCCGGCGCGGCCCCTTTGGCAACACCACCGCATAGGTGACCGACGGCAAACCGGTCACCGGCAGAACCTCAAGCCGCCCGGCCTCCAGATCGGCCAGGCAGATGATCTCGGTCGCCAGCATTGCCCCCAGGCCCTGCCGCGCGGCCGACATTTCCAGATGCGGGCTGCCCAGCTGCACCTTCTGCAACCGGTCCGGATCAAGACCCGCAACGCGCAGCTGGTCCAAGTCCCACTGGCTGTCCGCCCCCATGACCCATGGCAGGTCCTGCGGGTCTTTCCCCGACCGCGCCAGCAGCGGGGCCGCCGTTGCCAGCAGTGGCGTCCGCCGCAGGGGCCGGATATCCTGATCCGGCCGCTCGGTCCAGCCGTCAGCCAGCACCCGGATCGCCATGTCAAAGCCGTCCCGCGCGAACTCTGCCAGCGCCGGGCTGGGCGACATCGCCACCTCCACCCCGGGGTGCCTTGCCCAGAACTCCGGCAGGCGCGGCATGATATGCGTCTCGGCGATGAAGGTCGTGGTCGCCACCCGCAGGACCCGCCGCGCCTCGCGCTGGCGCAGGGTCTCGATCCCTTGCGCAATGGCGCCGAACCCCTCGCCCAAGGCCTGCGCCAGCGCCTCACCCGCTTCGGTCAGACCAACCGTCCG
>JAAUPC010000332.1 GCA_012036325.1 Paracoccaceae bacterium | reverse complement strand
GATCGTCACTTTGTAAGTTGGTTGGGAAACTTACGGTTGTTATCTGGTGATTCGGTCGGTCTGGCGGAGGGATTTGCTGCAAGCGGTGGGGCGGTAGGCGTGGGGCTGGTTGGCAAAACCAACGTCAAACCCACCGACGCCGAGGGTGGGGGGCGAGAGGTCGTCGATGCTCAGCATCGGCACGGGATGGCGGATCTGCTCGAATCCCTCGTTCGGGGTCCCACCGACTCGCCGGGTCGGACTGTTCGGATCGGCGAAGAGCGCGCCGACGGCGGCGGCGAAGGCGCTCATCAGAACGCGCCGTTCAGACGCACCCGGCCGATCAGGTCGGTGGCCCCGCCTGCCACAGCCTCGGTTGCCACGCCGATCAGCGTGTTCGCGGTCAGGGTCTTGGTCGTCTGCTTGGCGGTGTTGTCCCAATAGATCTTGTCGCCTACGGCCCAAGCCTGCGAGGCAACCTTCTTCAGATCGTAGACGCCCTCGACAGCGGTTTCGACCGCTTCGCCCAAGGCGACGGTGCCAGCGGCGACGCCGAAGATGGCACCGACGAGCAGGCCATCGCCGGAGGTTACGGCATAGGGCGCGGTCAGGGTGATGGTATTGCCGGGCTGGACGTAGTTTTTCATGGTGGGGATCCTTGTGGAAAGTCGAAGGGCGGCCTGTCTGGACCGCCCGCGTGTCAGGGTTCAGGATAGGGGCGTTACGCGCCGGGGTTCTTGTAGAGGCCGCGCCAATCGATGGCCTTTGCCCCGAAGTCGAGGCGGCACTTGATCTCGACCCCGTCGACATCGAAGCCGTTGCGGGTCTCGATATAGGCACCCTGCTGACCTTCCAGATACGCGTATTCGATCGTGTCGATCTGGTTCGGGCTGGCCGCCAGATACCAGGAAGTGGCGCTGGCAGCATCAAGGCGGGGCTCGCTGATGGGCGAGAGGGTCCGGATAGACTGCGGGACCACCTTGGTGCTGTCGGCGGGCACCAAGTTCTGCGCCACCAGCTGCTCGGCTTTCAGTTCCAGTGCGGCGGGCACGATCAGGAAGGCGGGGCGGATGTTCAGCACCGTCTTCTTGTCGAAGCCGGTCTGCAGCGCCATCGCCGCCCGAGCGGCCCCCACTGCATCGACCGCCAGCGCAGTGCCGGTCGCGGCCAGGTTCTTGTGGGTGGTGTGGAACAGCGCGTTGCCGTCGGCCATCGCCGGGTTGGCGGTGATGATGCCCCAGACCACATCGCTTTCAAGTTGGGCGATGGAGTTGCCATACATCGCCGGGATCCGGGTGAAGGCATCCAGATCGTCGTTGATCAGGGTCTGGCGGGTGATCGCGACCACCCGGCCATAGGTCTTTACCTTGTAGCTCTCCTTGCTCTCGCCAAGGGTGCCGCGCTTGAACTCGCCGCTTTCGCCCACTTCCAGAAGCTGCGGGGCCTCGCCCAACTGCACCCGGTTCATCGCTTTGAAGTCGGTGGCCAGCACCTGGCGGCAGAACAGCATGAAGGTGCGGGGATAGGTCTCGTAGGCCTGGCGCAGCGTCTTGTTGGTGACGGCGGAGAGGATTTCGGGGAAGTCGGATGTCGAATGCAACGAGCGCGTCGCCACCTCATCGCGCGACAGGCCGCGAGTGTTGACCCCGGCATTGGTCAGGCTTTCGCGGGCCAGCTCCAGCAGCGACATGCCGCGGTATTGGCGGGCAGAGTCGTCAAGCTGGAACAGCGTCGGGCTGTAGCGGTGCAGGAGCGCGTTCGCCACCGCGTCGCGGCGGGTAATGCGCTCGTCCCGGCCGCCGAGCGGGATCGAGACATGCGGGAAGGTGCGGGTCTCGTCCGACCTGGCGGCGACCTGGTCGAGGATCAGGCGACGGGATTCATCGACGGTGACGCCACGCTTGACTAGATCCTCGGCAAAGCCGCGCTCAAGGTTCAGGCGGCCCGCCAGATCGTAGATGGTGGAGACGCGGTCGCGTTCACCCTCGCGCGCCCGGGTGGCGATGGCTTCGGTGTCGGGGGCGGCAGGCGGTTCCGGCATGCGCGAGGCAGGCGGTTCGGAGAACGCCGGGAGCGCGACAGATTGTTGGCGGGTCTCATTGCTGGCGGGGACATCCCCGGCCACGGTAGTCGTGTTCTCAGGCATGGATGCCTCCTTTTGCTTGCGGATATCGATGATCTCGATGGGAAAGCTGGCCTGATCGGCAGCGCGCACCTGCGCGCGGGGATCGGCGGGAACAGTCACGAAGCTGACCTCGAGCGGGGTCCAGCGCTCGACGATGCGTTGCTCGACCTCGCCCTTGGCTGTCGGCTCGACCACCTTCACCCTCTCGATGGAATAGCCGACCGAGACGTTGCGGATGATGCCGTCGCTGATCAGGCCGAACATACGGTCAGCCGCTTGGTCCAGCCCTTCGCGCGGGAAGCGGATGGTGGCCTTGCCTTCCTTGCCTTCGATCCAGGCGCGCTCGACCACACCCACCTGCGAATGCGAGGACCAGACGGAATGGCTGTCGAGCGCCGGTGCACCGGCGTTGAGGCGCGTCAGATCCACCGCCCTGTCGCTGACGTCGAGGATCTCATCGAAGGGAACGGATGTGTCCCAGCCGGTCCAGCGCCGCCGCCGGACGGCCGCGCCAGTGGTGAAGACCACATCGACCGAGCGGGTTTCGGAATTGACGGTCGCGGGCAAGATGGGCGCGCGCCGCAGCTGCATCGGCAGGGCGACAGGGGCCGCCATGATCGTGTCGGGCATGGCCCTATTCCTTCTCTGGTTCGGATGCGGGGGCGGCCGGGTCACTGGTCGGCTCTGCGGTGGGGTCGCCCGCCTGCGCGCTGCCGGTTTTCGTGACGCGGCGCGGATCGCTGTCGAGGACCAGCCCCAGCGCATCCAGCTTGGCGTTGGTGGCAGCGATTTCCGCCAGCACCGCGTCGGGGTTGCGGCCCTGGCGGGCGATCACTTCCGCCAGCGTCATGGTGCCGGACCGGATCGACAGCAGGTTCGCCATCGCGTCCTTCTGCGGATCGACTGCTTCGAACTTCGGCGGCGACCATTCGACCGTCACGTCCGGTGTCGGGATCTGGCCCGCCGCCCAAGCGGCCTCCGTGAACCAGCGCCACACGGGTGCGCAGAACATCGGGATGAACAGCTGCCATTGCACTGCGTCGATCTGGCGGCGGAACTCCACGAGCCCGGCCCGGATCGAGGAATAGTTGACCTGGCTGAGATCGCCGGTAAGCAATTCATAGGGCACCCGGAACCCGGCCGAGATCGTGTGCAGACTGGCCCGCTTGTATTCGCCATACCCGCCGGTGGCGGAGGGCTGGTTGAACCGGATGTCCTTGCCGCCACGCGCATAGGCAATCAGCCCCGGCTCGAACTGCTCCACTCGGTTGCCGTCGGCATCGACCACGGTCGGGGCGATGCCCTGCTGGGACTCGTCGTCGCCAAAGACGATGGCGGTGACGCAGGCCTCGGTCTTCTTGCGGACCAGCTCCGCCACCTCGTAATCATCGAGATCGCGCAAGGATCGGATCACCGGTGCGCCCCAAGGAACGCCGCGCGCCTGCGTGCGCTGTTTTTCATAGACATGAGCGATCTCGGTCGCAGGGACTGGGCGGCTGTCGAGCCCACCGCGCAAGGCGCCATGCGCATCGCCGGGGTGTTCCGGGTGCAGCCAATAGGCGCGACGTTTGCCGACGGGATCGAACTCGATGCCCTGCACGATGCGGCCCGCACCGATGTTATTGGACTTGGTGGCGTCGAGGAAGTCGGCCTCGAGCACCTGCAGCTGCAGCTGCAGCGGCACCGGCAGGCCATCCGACGACCGGCGCAACCTGCGACGCACCAACACCTCTCCCGCCTCAACCATTTCGCGGCAGATCAGCGTTTGCAGCCCGTAGAAATCGAGCTGGCCGTCGGCGTCGCAATCCGCCGTCCAGCGTTCGAACAGGGCATCGACCTTGCGGTCCAGCTTGTCATCGCCACTGGCGGCCCGGGGCATGATGCCCGAACCGACGATGTTGTTCACAAGCACCGCCACGGCCTTGGCCGCATGCGGGTTGTTGCGGACCAGATCGCGCATCCGGTCGCGCAACAGTGCCCCGGCGACGCCGATTTCGGTGTCGGCCGAGGATCCCGGCGCGCGCCACCCGTCCGTTCGCCGCCCCTTCGA
>JAAUPC010000331.1 GCA_012036325.1 Paracoccaceae bacterium | reverse complement strand
CAGACGGCAGAGTGATGGTAATCGCCGTCATGGCGCCGGTTGCCGCTGCGGATGTGCCGGGACTTCTCCTCGGCTTGCCGCTGCACCGGGCGGCGATGCTGTGGGACGGACATATCGGTCGGATGCTGGATGCCGAAACGCCACTGGGCAGGATCGGTTTTCGTGGCTGAACCGCTGTCACAGATCCTTTTGCAGGCCCGGTCACGCTGGATGATCGGTGGTGATGCGCCGGTCCCGGAGCATCCCCTCACCTCCGGGCAGGGGGCCGCCGAAGCCAATCTGCGGCTTCTGGCTATCGCAGGTCAGTATAGCCGTATCCAGGACCCGCCGCGCGCGTCGCCGCTGACGGTGAAACCCGACCTGCCGCGCCTTGGCCTTCCTGTCCTGCCCGAGGTCCTTCGCCCCATCGCCTGCAGGCTTCTTGCCGACAAGGCCGATCGGGCACCACTTTTGCTGGCAGTCTTTGCTGCAAAGCGCGGCCATGTCTTGCATCCGGCTGATTGGATGCCCCCGCCCAACGCCGAACTGCCCGAGGTCTACCGCCCCCTTCAGCTTTGGCAGGCGGATCGGACAGCCCAGGCAATAAAGTTGACCGCCGAAACCTGGCTGGATTTCACCAAGGCAGAGCGGTTGGTGACCCTGCGTGAGCTAAGGGCAAGTGACCCGCCAGGCGCGCTTGGGCTCTTGTCCGAACACCTTGCCGCATGCCCGGCCGAAGAACGCCTTGCCCTGGTCGAGGCGCTTGGGAGCGGGCTTTCAACGGCGGATGTGTCCTTTCTTGCAGGCCTGGCCAACGACCGTTCCGAAAAGGTCCGCAAGGCCGCGGCGCATCTTCTGGCGCGGCTTGGCCATGTCGAGGCTGATCCCCTGGCGGCTGAGGCGGCTGCGATGTTCGATCTGGCCACCGAAGGGATGATCCGGCGTCGCAAGGTCCTTCGGATCAGTGCTAAGGCCAAGGAAGCCCAGTTGCGCAGTCTGGCCCAGACCTTGCCGGACCTGTCTCTGCAGGGGATTTCCCAGGCCTTGGGCCTGACCCCGGCCGAATTCGTCACCTTCTGGCAACCCGAGAAAGTAGGCTACCCGGTCCAGGCTGCGGTGTCCGAAATGATCCTGCGCACGGCCGTCGACGCGGATCTGGTCGCCTATTGGCACGGCCTTTGCGAAAAGTCCGACTTTGCCAGGAATTGCCTGCCGACGCTCTTCCCAAGGCTTCCCGTCCCTGACCAGCAGGCCGCCCTTCTTTGGCTTGTCACCCAGTTCGGCCTTTCGGCCTGCCAGGACTTGGTGGCCATGGCAGTGGTCTCGGTCCCACCGCCAGTGTCTGCCGCCCTGACCAACCTCCGCAAAGACCTTGTCGATCTGCTCCGTCTGTCCCGCGACACGACTCCCGAGAAGGCCGCGAGTGCAAGGGCCGAGGGCACGAGACTGGCCAACCACTTGTCGCAGCTAGGGTTTCTGGTCACGGCCGACGATGCAGCCGTGATTGTCCAAACCCTGACCACTGCCGGGATTCACCAGGCTGACCCGATCCTTGATCGCCTGATTTTCAATGCCGCACTGAAAGGCCACTGAATGACTGAAGTCCAGCGCCCCCCCGCCGAACAGCTTTTCGCAGCCGAGCTTGCCGCCCTGAAGGCGTCCGACAAGGGCGAGAAACCCGAAGGCTGGGTCCTGTCGCCCAAAGCGGTGGTGACGTATATCCTTGGGGGCAAGGCGGCGGATGGCAGCATCATCTCAGCCAAGTATGTCGGTTCACGTCGGCTGATCGAAACCGCTGTGGCAACCTTGGCGACGGACCGGGCGCTGCTTCTGCTTGGTGTGCCGGGCACGGCGAAATCTTGGGTCTCTGAGCATCTGGCCGCCGGCATAGCAGGCGACAGCACCATGGTCGTGCAATGCACCTCGGGCACCGACGAAAACCAGATCCGCTATGGCTGGAACTATGCCCAGTTGCTGGCCAAGGGTCCTTCGACCGAGGCCCTTGTGCCGACGCCCCTCTATCGCGCGATGGAAGCGGGCAAGCTTTGTCGGCTGGAAGAGCTGACCCGGATGGGATCAGATGTGCAGGACACGCTGATTACCGTCCTGTCGGAAAAGATGCTGCCGGTGCCGGAGTTGAACAGCGCCGTCTACGCCCGGCGCGGCTTCAATGTCATTGCCACGGCCAACAACCGCGACAAGGGCGTGAACGAGCTGTCCTCGGCACTGAAACGGCGGTTCAATGTCGTCGTACTGCCGCTTCCGGCGGATATCGAGGAAGAGGTCGCCATTGTCACCAAACGGGTTGCTGAAATGGGCGGCGGCCTGCGTCTGCCCGTGCCGCCAAGTGCTGTGGCCGAGGTGGAGCGGATCGTGACCATCTTCCGGGAGCTGCGGGCTGGTCAGACCCTGGACGGCAAGACCGCGCTGAAAGTGCCCACGGGCTCATTGTCCACCGCCGAAGCGATTGCGGTGATGATCGGGGGCCTGTCCCAGGCTGCCTGGTTCATGGAGGGGGCGGTGGACGCCGAGGCGCTGGCCCCGACGCTGATGGGGGCCATCGTCAAGGACCCGGTGCAGGACAAACTGGTGCTCGAGGAATATCTGGAAGGTGTCCTGAAAAAGCGCCGCGACTTTGCCGGCTACTACACGGCGCTGACCGACCTTCTGTGATGGCTGCCGTCACCATCTTCGGCATTCGCCACCATGGGCCCGGATCGGCCCGGCGTCTGGTGCAGGCGCTGGACAGTCTGCAACCGCGGCAGGTGCTGGTCGAGGGGCCGTCGGACCTGTCCCATCTGATGCCCGCGCTGGTGCATCCAGAGGCCAGCCCGCCACTTGCTCTTCTGGCCTATGATGAGGACGATCCCTCCCGTGCCAGCTTCTGGCCCTTCGAGGTCTATTCGCCCGAGTATCAGGCGATCCGTTGGGCCGTAAGCCATGGCGCGGCAGTGCAGTTCATCGACCTGCCCTCGACCATGGTGCTGGCGCGCGACCCCGAAGCACGGGGAACGACCCTGCGTGGTGATCCCCTTGCGGCTTTGGCTACGGCTGCCGGTCACGAAGATCCGGAAAGCTGGTGGAACGACATGTTCGAACTGCCCGGTCAGGACGTTGACGCGTTTGCGGCCATTGCCGGGGCGATGGCCGCGTTGCGGGAAGGCAAGCCCCCGGAAGGCGACGACATCCCGCGTGAGGCGCAGATGCGGCTGGCCATTGCCGAGGCGGCGAAGGGCGAAGGGCCGGTGGCCGTGGTTTGCGGGGCCTGGCATGTGCCCGCCCTTGTCGCGGCACAGCCAAAGTCGGCTGATCGTGAGGCGCTGAAGGGCCTGGCAAAGGTGAAGACTCGCGCCACATGGGTGCCTTGGACCACGCTGCGGCTGGCGCGAAGCGCGGGCTATGGCGCGGGGGTCCCGTCCCCCGGCTGGTATCGCCACCTTTGGGATCAGGGGGTCGGGCAGGCGGCGCAGGTGCAGGGGCGGGGTAGCAGGCGTGGACATAAGTGAAGTATGGTACTACAAACAACACGAGTCACCACCGGAAACACCGGGGCGACTCGTATAAAAAATATCTTGTTGGCCTTACAGAATGCTCTGAAGGAAAAGGTCTTTAGTTAGCCAGCGCGTTGACATGCTTGGTCAAACCGCTCTTGAGGTTGGCCGCCTTGTTTTTGTGGATGTTGCCGCTTTTGGCCAAACGGTCAATCATGCTCACGATGCGTGGGAGTGCCTCAACTGCCTCTTCATGCTTTTCCATATCGCGCAATTTCTTGATTGCAGTACGAGCAGATTTCTTGTAGTAACGATTCTGCAAACGACGCTTGGTGTTTTGGCGAATGCGTTTGAGGGCCGATTTGTGATGTGCCATATTCGAAAATAAAACTTTTAAGTCTTTGAAAATGAAGCAATTGCCACTTCATTCGTTATTCTTCCCCAAATTTGGGAGCGCAAAGGTACAACGAACTCGGGAAAAAACAAACCTTTTCTTTTGGTTTTTTCCAAAAAAATCAAGCAATAAAGCATGAAGTGGGACGAATAAAGGGCGGTGCCACATCAAAGTCTGTTTTTCTCAATCATTTCGAGCAGTTCATCGCGGTAGTTTTTACCAATGGGCAGCGATTTGGGTTTGTCTTTTTCCATCACTTCGACGAGGCTACCGTCGATGGCCATGATTTTGTCCATGGCCACAATGAACGAGCGAT
>JAAUPC010000330.1 GCA_012036325.1 Paracoccaceae bacterium | reverse complement strand
CATGCCGTCCACTCCGGCGTACGAAGCGGGAATGCCTTCGACAAGTGCCCGATCGCCTGATCCATCGGGTGAGGCTGCGGAGCCCGAGGGCGAGTCGAATGGCTCGAGGCTCTCGAGCGGTAAGCCGCGCTGGCCCATCAGCGCGCCGATCTCTTCGGCCCGCTGCCCGGTGGCCCCCTCGGGCATCACCGTTTCCTGGTCCCAGCCCAGCCGCCCCGCCACCTGGGCCAAGGCTTCAGTCTGGCGCTGAAACGCCATCAGTTCTTCATACACGCTCATGCCGTGCCTTCCCGGATCGACCCCGCCACGGGGTATTGAGACAAATGCCGCGCCCGCAGGATCAACACCCACAGGATCACCGCGCCAATCTGATGGGTGATCGCCACATGGACATGCGCTGCCGTCAGCACCGCTGCGATGCCCAGCGCCATCTGCGCCACCAGCATCAGCATCACCGCGTTGAACGCCCCTTGCGTCGCCCGGTGGGACGACCGCCGCCCGCGCAGCCAGACCACCACGCCAAAGGCAAACAGGAGATACCCCGACATCCGATGGATGAACTGCACCAGTCCGGCGTTTTCAAAGAAGTTGCGCCAGATCGGCTGAAGGTCGAACGGAAAGGGCGGGAAGAAGCCGTCGCCCATCAGGGGCCAGGTCGGAAAGGCCCGCCCTGCGTCAATCCCCGCCACCAGCGCCCCCAGCAATATCTGCAGCAAGGTGAAATGCATCAGGCCGGTGGACAGACCGAACAACTTCGCCTCCCGCCCGCGCCGCGCCGTCATCAACTCGGCCTCACTGCGCCCCAATAGCAAGATATACCAGGCCAGGAACCCAAGGATCACGAAGGCCAGCCCCAGATGCGTGGCAAGCCGGTAGCTCGCCACATCCACCCGCTCCCCCCCAAGACCGGAGGAGACCATCCACCACCCGATTGCCCCCTGCGCGCCGCCCAAGACCCCCAGCAGCAGCAAGCGCCCGGCCCAGCCCGGCGGGATCTGCCGCGCCAGCGCAAAGCCTGCAAAGCCCAGGGCCCAGACCAGACCGATCACCCGGCCCAGCTGCCGGTGGCCCCATTCCCACCAATAGATGACCTTGAACTCTTCAAGGCTCATCCCCTTGTTCTGCAACTGGTATTCCGGGATCGCGCGATACTTCTGGAACTCCGCATCCCAGGCTTCCGCGCTCATCGGCGGCAGCGCGCCGGTCACCGGGCGCCATTCGGTGATCGACAGGCCGCTGTCGGTCAGCCGGGTCAGCCCACCCACCGCGATCATGGTCACGACCAGAAGGAACAACGCCACCAGCCACAGCCGGATGCCCCGCCGCGCACCCTTGGGCCGCGCATCGATGCCGCCACCAACCGGTGCCACCGGCGCGGCCTGCCCGGCCCCGACCTCTTCGAAAATGCTGCGCTTGCCGGCCATGACCTGCCCCTTTTGCAATCGCCGGGACACTAGGCCCCGACATTGCGGCCTTCAAGGCCTTGCGGCAAGACGCTAACGCCGCACCATCGGCCACCGCCCGCCACCGCCTTGCAAAATGTGTATTTCAGTGTATATTCCCATGACCCATTACAGGATACGCCCCATGACCCGCCTTCTGACCCCGCACATCGCCACGATGACCGAACTGCGCGAACCGCATAAGGTGCTGGAACGCTCGGGCGGCAAGCCGGTGGCGATCCTGAAGAACTCGGCCGTGGTGGCCTATCTTGTGCCCGAAGCGGCCGTGGACAAGGGCGAGCATCGCGTCGCCACGCTGGATGAGGTGATGGAAAGCCTGAACCGCCGCCGCGCAATCAACCAGCCCGTTCTAGATTATCTCAAGGACAAGTGACATGCGCCTCCTCTCGCCAGAATTGGTCGAGGCGCTGCACGATTCCATCCTGAACCCTGGCGAACTTCCTGGCCGGGCTCGGGACAAATCGCTTGAGGCCGCCCTCGCCCGCGTCGACAACCGCCTTGCCTATGGCATGGTCGCGGATGCTTTCGATCTTGCCGCCGCCTATGCCATGGCCATCGCCCGCGGCCACTGCTTCAACGACGGCAACAAGCGGACGGCACACCAGTCGATGGATACCTGTCTCGACCTGAACGGGATCCAGATCACTTGGCGCTCGGAAGAGGTAGGCCAGATCATCATCCGCTGCGCGCAAGGCCTGGTCGAAGATGGCGACCTTGCCGATTGGCTGCGTGACAAGGCGAAGGGTTCGGCTGGCATCTAGGGATTTCGGGGCGGCACAGCCCTGTAGGGCGAAAAACTTCGCCATTTGACCCCCACGCCCTAGCTTTCCTGAAACCGAAAGGCCTGACCCCATGCAAATCCTGACCCTTTACGCCACCACCGCTGTCGTCTTCCTGATCCTTGATGCGATCATGCTGACGCTGGTGATGAAGCCCCTCTTCACCCGCCACATCGGCCCCTTGATGGCCGAACCGATCCGCATCGCGCCCGCAGCGCTCTTCTACCTCGCCTATGTCGCGGGGCTGGTCTATCTCGTCTCGCTGCCCGCGCTGAAAACCGGGACGCCACTGGTGATCCCAGCACTTCTGATCGGGCTGATGGCCTACGGCACCTATGAATTCACCTCGTGGAGCATCATGAAAGACTGGCACTGGACGATGGTCGCGACTGACACGCTGTGGGGCGGCACGCTGACCGCGTTCTCAGCCTGGGCCGGGGTCACCCTGACGCGGATGATCCACGGCTAGGGGCTTTCCCAGACCCGGGCGCATATGTTACCACTCGGTTAACGCCCACAGCCAACCTGTTGAAATCTTGAAACTTCGGGAATTTGTCCACCGTGGACACCTTATAGGAGCCCGCCATGATCCTCTACGGCATCTCAACCTGCGACACCTGCAAGCGGGCGCTGAAAACCCTGCAGGCTGCCGGCAAGGACGTGACCTTCCGCGACATCCGGTCCACCCCCCTGACCGCGGCCGAGATCGAGGCGATCACCCACGAATTCGGCGACCTTGCGGTGAACAAGCAGTCCACCACCTATCGGGCCTTCAATGATTTCCTGAAAGCCTCCGACCCCGAGGCACAAATGGCAGCCCAACCGACCGTGATGAAACGGCCGGTCATTCAGGCTGGCACCCGCTGGTATCTGGGATGGGACAGCGCGACCGAAGCCGCGCTGACCACTTAAAGCAGCCGCAGGTCGCCGGCGGACTCTTTCCCGTCACGGCCCGACTGCAGTTCGTAGCCGATCTTCTGGTTGTCGTTCAGTCCCTTCAGCCCGGCACGTTCGACCGCCGAGATATGCACGAACACATCCTTGCCGCCGTTGTCGGGCGCGATGAACCCATAGCCCTTGGTTGAGTTGAACCATTTCACGGTGCCTGTCGGCATGCCGCTTCTCCTATCAGAACCCCCCCGTCGGCGCCATTGCCGCGGGCCGTGGCATCAGGTCTTCCAGGGCCTTCATTTTAGAGAGGCGGTCAGGAATTCTGTCGTCACTGCGCAGATGATGCCAAGGATTCGCCGAAAATCAAGCCGCAAGGCGGGGCGCGGCCTTGGCAAGCAGCCGATCCGCCGAAACTGGGCCCGCGCCTTTCACGATCAGCACAAGAAACAGCAGCATCCAGAACGCCCGCTGGTCCAGGATCAGCGCATCCGACGCCCGGTCAAACCAGGCCCCGGCCCCCGCGCCATGGCCGACGATGTCGGTCAAGCTTTGGACCAACACGAACCCCACCATCCCCAGCGCCGCAAGCCGGGTGAACAGCCCCAGCACGATCAGCACCGGCAAAGCATATTCCGCCCAGGCCCCGGCCAGCACGACCAGTCGGTGCCACAGGCCAAGTTGGCTTGCATCGTAGCCCACCGCCTCAAACAGCTTGGGGAAGATCTGGGCATAGGCGCCGGTCGAGGGGGTGAATATCCCGTCCAGCTTGGTCCCGGCCGAGGCCCAGAAATAGGCGAAAAGCACCCCCGCAAACACAAGGCGCGCTGCCGTAGGCAAGAGCCAGTCCGACTGGTCGGCCAAGGCGCGGCTGGCGCGGCCGTAAAGGTGGAACGCCTGGATCATTTCGTCACTCCGACTATGGCACGCCCTGCGATCAGCAGGGACAGGATGGATGGCAGGTCAAGTTCAGGCCCCGCCGCGTCGACGGCCTGGCCCAGCGCTTGCCCAGCCAGAAGGGCGGCCACAAAGGCCCCGCCCCCCGGAGGCAGGCGGTGC
>JAAUPC010000329.1 GCA_012036325.1 Paracoccaceae bacterium | reverse complement strand
GCCCAGCACAACCAGCTGATGATCCACATGCTGGCCGACGACTCGGTGGCGGATGTCAACGGCACGGACCTGATGCAGATCCTGCTCAACCTCATCGTCAACGCGCTCCAATGCTCCTCCGCGCCGCACCGCGTGGAGCTGCGCGGCGAGCGGCTCGATGAACCGGTGGATGTCGCCGGCATCGTCGAGTCGGCGGGCGAGCGACTCATCAATCGCGACAACTTTGCCAATCAGGCGCCCTTGATCGCCATGTCGATCACCGACAACGGCCCCGGCATCCCCGAGGAACAGCGTGGCGTAGTGTTCAAGGCATTTCACCGGCTCGATAGCTCGCGCAACCAGCAGACCGGCGGCGTGGGCATCAACCCGGTCACGATCATTGACGACCTGCCCACGGCCAACACGCACAACTCAGGGGCCCTGAAGTTTGCCACCGACGGCACGCTGCTGCAGCCGCTCAACCTCACCAATCTGGTGCTGACGGTGGCCAAGGTGCTCGGACTCGTCGCCCTGCCGCTGCTGGCCATCGCCTACATGCGCGTCGACCCGGTGTTCACGCCGGTCGTGCCGACGGCGTCGCTGCGTCCGCTGGCGTCGTTCGGCGTCATCATGATCGCGGTCATGTGGACCTATGAAGGCTGGTACTACGTAGCCTTCGCGCCGGCGAGATCAAGGACGCGGCCCGCAATGTGCCGCGGGCCCTCATCTACGGCACGCTGGCGCTGACGCTGATCGGCGTTTGGGGGCAAGAGCGCGGCACCCTCCGCCCCGCCCCCCGCCCGCATGGTCGGTTTCGGGACCGTGGCGCGCGAAATCTGGGCCGAGCCTCGGACGCGGGCCTTCACCCTGTTCGTCTTCGCCTCGATGCTGGCCTACAACCTGCAAGACCTGATCCTGGAACCCTTCGCGGGCCATGTCTTCGGCATGACTGTGGGCGAAAGCACCGCGCTTGGCGGCCAGCACCATGCGGGCGCTTTGGTGGGCATGCTGGTCGTGCTGATCTCGGGTACGGCCTTGGCCAAGCGGATCACCGTGCCGATCCGGGTCTGGATCGTCGGCGGCTGTCTTCTGTCCGGTGCCGCGCTGATGGTGCTGGCGATGGGCGCGCAAGTGGGGCCGGGCTGGCCCCTTGCGGTCAATATCTTCGCCCTCGGGCTTGCGAACGGCGTCTTTGCCGTGGCGGCCATCGGCGCAATGATGGGTCTGGCGCGCGAAGGCTCCGAAGCCCGCGAAGGCGCGCGGATGGGCGTCTTTGGCGCAGCACAAGCCATCGGCTTCGGCATCGGCTCTTTCGTTGGCACCGTGGCGTCAGACGTCATGCGGGCGCTGACCGGATCGGATGCGCTGGGCTATGGCGGCGTCTTTGCCGCCGAAGGCCTGATCTTTCTGGTCGCTGCAGGTCTTGCCCTGCGGCTGACCGCCTCGGAACCCGCGACCGGCCATGCCCGGGTCGCACCCTCATATGCCGGAGAATGACCATGACCTATGATGTCTTCGTGGTGGGCGGTGGGCCGTCCGGGGCAACGGCAGCCGAGGATCTGGCCCGCGCCGGCAAGCGCGTGGCGATGCTGGACAGGGGTGGCCGGATCAAGCCCTGCGGCGGTGCGATCCCGCCCCGCGCGATCCAGGATTTCGCGATCCCCGATGATCTGATCGTCGCCCGTGTGAACACTGCGCGCATGATCTCGCCCACGGGCCGGTCGGTCGATATCCATATCGAGAACGGCTATGTCGGCATGGTGGACCGTGAACATTTCGACGAATTCCTGCGCGTCCGGGCGGCAAAAGCCGGGGCTGACCGTCTGACCGGCACTTACCTGCGGATCGAACGCGACGCAGCGGGCACCCATGTCGTCTGGCGCGACAAGGCCAGTGGAGAGGAACGCCGCAGCCTGACCAAACTGATCATCGGGGCCGATGGCGCGCGGTCAGTGGTAGCGCGGGATGAGGTTCCGGGCGGCGACACCATCCCTTACGTCATCGCCTATCATGAGATCATCAAGGCCCCCGAGGCGCTCGCCGCCGCCAATGCCGACTATGACCCCGGCCGCTGTGACGTGATCTATGACGGGCGGATTTCGCCTGACTTCTACGGCTGGGTCTTCCCGCATGGCGCGCAGGCCAGCGTGGGCATGGGCACGGGCATTGACGGTGTGAACCTGAAGGAAGCCACGGCAGCCCTGCGCGCCTCGGCTGGCCTGACGGGCTGCGAAACCATCCGCCGCGAAGGCGCGCCGATCCCGCTGAAGCCGTTGGACAAGTGGGACAACGGCCGCGATGTGGTGCTGGCCGGTGACGCCGCCGGGGTGGTGGCACCTTCCTCGGGTGAGGGGATTTACTACGCCATGCTCGGGGGCCGGGTCGCTGCGACGGCGGCGCAGGCCTGCCTTGCCTCGGGCAAAGTGAAAGACCTGAAACTGGCCCGCAAACTGTTCATGAAGGACAACAAGACCGTGTTCAAAGTCTTGCGGTCGATGCAGGACGCCTATTACAAGTCCGACGACCGGCGCGAACGTTTTGTCAGCCTCTGCCATGACATCGACGTGCAGAAGCTGACGTTCGAGGCGTATATGAACAAGAAACTCGTCGCCGCGCGGCCCTTGGCGCATCTGAAGATCGGGGTGAAGAACGTGGCGCATCTGATGGGCTGGGTAAAGCCCGGCTGGGTCTGAAGCATGGACGGCTCGCTTGAGGAAATGATCCCCGCCTGGGTGGACGGCCGGTTGCAACCCCTTGGCAAGCTTGAGGTTCACCAGCGCGGCCTGCGGCACAAGGCGGTGTCGGTCTTCGTGCTGGATGGCCCGCGCGTCCTGATTCAGCAACGCGCGGCGGGCAAGTATCACACGCCGGGTCTTTGGGCCAACACCTGTTGCACCCATCCCCGCTGGGAGGAAGACCCCGCCACCTGCGCCGTGCGCCGCTTGCGGGAAGAGCTTGGGATCACCGGCCTTTATCCCGCTTTCGCGGGCCGCGTGGAATACCGTGCCGATGTGGGGTCAGGCCTGATCGAACATGAGCTGGTCGATATCTTCGTCGCCGAAGCCCCTGCCGACCTGCGGATCGACCCGAACCCATCCGAAGTGCAGGCTGTGCGCTGGGTGGACCTTTACGATCTTTCGGCCGAGGTCCTGCGCACGCCCGACCAGTTCACCCCCTGGCTGCGGATCTATCTGACCGAGCATATGGAAAGCATCTTCGGCGCAATGGCGGGAAGCCTGCGCTAGTAGACGGGCCCCAAATTCCTTCGCCCCACCGCTCAGCGCGCAAGCCAGCCTGTGATTGCCGCTGCAACCGCTTCTGCGTGGTCCTCATGCGCCAGATGCCCCAGGTCCGGCAGCTCCAGATAGTCCGCCCTTGGCAGCATCGCGGCGGCTTGGCGTGAGACCTTTGGCGGAACGATCCGGTCCCCTGCCGTCGCCAAGAGAAGCGTCCGCGCGGTCAGTTGCGGTGCCCGCGCCATCAGCCGGTCAATCCGCCACTGCGCCATCATGCCCAGCGTGCCGTCGACATGGCCCGCCTTGCGCACCAGCGCCAGGTATTGCGCCACGCCCGCCGGATCAAGCGGCGAGCCTGTGTTGTCCAGCAAACTCCGCACCTTGCTTTCCGTCCCCCACAACCGGCTGATGACACTTGGCACGAAAGGTGTGGCCGACAGCGCCCGTGCCAGTAGCGGGAACAGGAACCCCGCCGCGCCGTCAAACTGGCCAAGGGCCGCGTTGATCCCCACCACGGCGCGCAGGGGGATAAGGGTGGACAGTTGCAAGGCCAGCGCCGCCCCAGCAGAATGGCCGATCACCACCTCGGGCTGCCAGCCTTCCTGGCGCAGAAGCGTGGCAAGATCCTCAGCCATCGGATCGATGCCAAAGCGGGTGCGGCTGCCGGGCCGCGTGAAGCCTTGCCCCGGCAGGTCCGGCACGATGCAGCGCCAGCCGGTCAGGGCCGGAATCAGGTGGCGGAAGGAATGGCCTGACGCCCCCGCGCCATGCAGCAGCAGCACCGTCGGACCCGTGCCATGGTCGATCGCGCACCAGTCGTGCGGGCGGGCGCGGATCTGGCGCGCCTTGGTTCGGAAGGGCCAGTCGGGGGGCAGGGTGTTTGGCATTTAGCCAGCTTGCATCGGCACCAGCGCCGCCTCAAGGGCCGATGACAGGCGTTCCGCATTGGCGCGGGGCAGGGGCAGATAGGCCGCACCCAGCAGCGCCGACAGCGCGCGAAGCCCCTCTTGCG
>JAAUPC010000328.1 GCA_012036325.1 Paracoccaceae bacterium | reverse complement strand
TCGGCGTCCTTATCGTGCTGCGCCCGGGGGCAGGCGACGGGTTTTCCATCGGCCATCTGGCAGCGCTTGGCGCGGCGGTGACCGGGGCGCTGACCAGCGTCATCGTCCGCAAGATCGGCCAGCAAGAGCGGTCGGTCGTGCTGATGCTTTATCCGATGGTGCTGACCTTCTTTGCGATGGGGGCGATGATGCCCTTTGTCTACGTCCCAATGACTGTGCTTGATCTTGGCATGACCGCCGTGATGGCATTCCTTGGCATGCTGGGGGCTTTGGGGATCATCGCGGCCTACCGCACCGCGCCTGCCGTGATCGTGGCACCGATGCAGTATTCCCAGATCATCTGGGCCGCGCTTTACGGCTGGCTGTTCTTCAATGAGACCGTGGATTTCTACACCGCAGTCGGCTCGGCCGTCATCATCGCCAGCGGCATCTACATCGTCCTGCGGGAAGGCACCCCGTCCGTCAGCCAGAATCGCCCGGTCTTGGAAAATCGGTCGCGCATGGACACTGGCACCCAGCCCCGTATCTCCAGCTGGCTGAAGCGGTTCGAGCGGCCCGGAGATCAGGCCTGATTCCCCGTGCTGGCTCTTGCCAAAGCCGCCGCGACGGTTTAACCCGCACCCCACGGTCGGAGCGTAGCGCAGTCTGGTAGCGCACCTGCTTCGGGAGCAGGGGGTCGGAGGTTCGAATCCTCTCGCTCCGACCAATTTCCCGCCATAGTCAAAATCCTCAGTCGCCCGCTGGCGTGTCTGGATCTGCGCAAAAACTGCCCGTTGCGGCACCGCATGTCGGTTTTTGCGCGATGGCAGCCGCGCCTTGCCTTGAGGTTTCGCGGCCAAGTCAGGATGGTGCCAGTGACCGCGCGCAGCCCTGTGCCGGGTTGCCGACACATACCATGAAAGACCACAGCCATGCATCCCACTGCGCCCCGCTTTGCCCTCCGCGTGCAATGTCCGTCCACCCGCGGCATCGTCGCGGCGATCTCGACCTACCTGGCCGAACAGGGCGGTAACATCACCGACTCGGCCCAGTTCGATGACCAGACCACCGGCAGCTTCTTCATGCGCACCAGCTTTATCTCGGAAACCGGCAAGGATCTTGCGGCGCTGCAGGCGGGTTTCGCTCCGGTGGCGGAAAAGTTCGGGATGGAGTTTTCGTTTTTCGACGAACGCCTGAAGCGCAAGGTCGTCATCATGGTCAGCCGCTTTGGGCACTGCCTGAACGATCTTCTCTACCGGTCGCGCATCGGGGCCCTGCCGGTTGAAATTGCGGCGGTGATTTCAAACCACATGGATTACCAGAAGGTCGTGGTGAACCAGGACATTCCCTATCACTGCATCAAGGTCACACCGCAGAACAAGGCCCAAGCCGAGGCGGAGCAGATGCGCATCGTCGCCGAAAGCGGGGCGGAACTGATCGTGCTGGCGCGCTATATGCAGGTTCTGTCCGAAGACATGTGCCAGACATTTTCGGGCCGGATCATCAACATCCACCATTCTTTCCTGCCCAGCTTCAAAGGGGCGAACCCTTACAAGCAGGCCTACGAGAAAGGCGTGAAGCTGATCGGCGCCACATCGCATTATGTGACGTCTGACCTTGATGAAGGCCCGATCATCGAACAGGATATCATCCGCGTGACGCATGCCCAGGCGAATGAGGATTACGTCAGCCTTGGCCGCGATGTGGAAAGCCAGGTGCTGGCGCGGGCGATCCATGCCCATGTGAACGGCCGGGTGTTCATCAACGGGCACAAGACCGTGGTCTTTGCCGCCTCGCCCGGGTCTTACGCGTCGGAACGGATGGGGTAACTCAGGCCCAGACCCTTTAGGCGCGGCCGGCCCAGGCCTGCGCGATGTAGGTTGCCGTCATCAGGTCCAGATGCGCGCCGCCGCCGTTCTTGGCTATGGTGATCTCCTCCGCGCTGCGCCGGGTGAAAAGGGCGGGGTCATCGTAGAAATCGGCGATCACGTCCGCTTCGGTGATCGCGCCCGAGGCGATGGGGGCCATCACCTCGCCGATGTGGTGGATCGTGGTGGCGCGGGCATCAACAAAGACGCGGGCGCGGGCCATGGCGGTATCATCCACCTCACGCATCGCGGGGGTATAGGCGCCGATCAGGTCAAGGTGCTGCCCGGGTTGCAGCCAGGTGCCCTTGATCACCGGGCCCTTCGCCATGGTGGCGGTGCAGATCACGTCTGCCGCCTTGACGGCCGCCTCAAGATCATCGGCGACGGGCAGGCCCATGGCTTCGGCAGTGGCGCGGGTGCGGCTCCAGACGGTGAACTCTGCTGCGGGGAAGATCGAACTGTAGGCCTCGACCATCGACCGCGCGACGGTGCCGGCGCCGACCAGAAGGAACCTGCGGCTGTCCTTGCGGGCAAGGCGGCTGGCCGACAACAGGCTGTCCCCGGCGGTTTTCCATTTGGTCACAAGGTGAAAGTCGATCAGCGCTTTCAGCTCACCTGTCGTGTCGTCAAAGAGGTTGACGATCCCGTTGACCGTGGGTTTGCCCCGTGCGGCATTGCCCGGCACGATGGTGCAGGCCTTGACCAGAGAGCCAAGCCCGCTGATCCAGGCGGCGCGGTCCAACAGCGTATCCGCGCCGCGATAGAGCAGAAGGTCAGCAATCTCGGCCCGGGGTAGGCGGTGACCCGCCTCAATGGCGGACATAAGACGAGACCATGTCAGCAGGGCTTCGGCGTCTTTGCCAATGGTTTGCACGGTCATGTCATGGGCCTTTGACTGGTGGATCGTCAGATAAAACCACTGGGCTGCGGCTTTTGCGGGTTTCGCGCCAAATGACATAAAGGCCCGATCCGCAGATCAGTGCAATTCCCACCCAGGCAGTCAGGTCAGGGAAGGTGCCAAACACCAGCATTCCCCACAACACCGCCATAGGCATGCCCACATATTCAAACGGGGCGACCAGCCCGACTTCGCCTTTGCGATATGCCTGCGCGATCATCAGCCCACCCGAGGTGACCGCCAGCCCGGTGGCAAGAAACACCGGCCAATCCGCGGCTGCGGGCCATATCCATGGGCGAAACAGCAGGCCCCACAGCGGATCTTCGCTGGCGAGATGCCCGTCTCCCGCCCAGATCCCCATCGCGACCGACAGGACAATGAAGCCGACCAGCACATAAAAACTAAGCGCCATCGCGCTTTCAGTGTCCCGCATTCGCCGGGTCATCAGGTTTCCACAACCATAAAGGACGGCGGAGAATAGAACCAGCAGCGCCGCTGGCTGGATCACACCCGCCCCGGGCCGCACCATCACCAAGACGCCTATCATGCCCACCATCACCGCTGCCCAGCGACGCGGGCCGACAGATTCGTGCAGCAAAAGCACGGATAGAAGCGTCGTCGTGATTGGGCTGATGTAGGCAACCGCCACCCCGTCGGCGAGGGGCATTGAATTCAGGCCAACAAAGAAGGTGAGGTTCGACAGCATGACGATCGAGACCCGAAGCAGGTGGTCCCATGGGCGGGTCGTGACCAGTTGGCGCAGACCTGTCCCGCTGACGCCGATTACGACGAACAGGAACACAAGGCCGATCAGTGCCCGGATCAGGACGATCTGATGCAAGGCATAGCCACCGGACAGGAACTTGACGGCCACATCGTTGATGGAAAAGACGGCGGTTCCGCCAACGGCGAGAAGGATTGCAGTCAGGGCGTTAGAGCGGGCCATCCCTGGACAGAACCGGGGCCGTGGTGCCTGGTCTGTTCTGCCTGCGACATCTTGTGCCGCACTTCGCTGGTGTCAGCGCAAGACGCGGTCAAGAACGTCCAGAAACCGGCTCCGATCGGCTTTGGAGAACATCTTGCCACCCCCCTGACGGAAAGGGTCTGCCGACCGCAAGTCCGTCATCAGATCACGCGTGGCCAAGGCCATGCCGACATTGGCGGCGGTCAGTTCCTCGCCATTGTGTTTCACCACACGCGCCCCCGCCGCCACGCACTTTGCGGCCAAGGGGATGTCACCGGTCACCACCACATCGCCCGGCCCGCAAGCCTCGGCGATCCATTTGTCCGCCTCGTCCGGCCCGCTGCCGACAAAGACACTCTCGACAAAAGGGTTCTGCGAGGGCCGGATGCCCCCGTTCGACACCACCACCATCCGCACCTTGTGGCGCGTGGCGACCGTCTCGGCCTCGGCCTTCACCGGGCAGGCATCCGCGTCGATGTACAGCGTCATGCGACCCTCAAAGCCCCGTGGACAGGGGTTA
>JAAUPC010000327.1 GCA_012036325.1 Paracoccaceae bacterium | reverse complement strand
TTGCGGCAGGGCGGCGACCCATTGCTCCAGCTCTGGCCCGCTGTCTTCGACCAGTGCGGCGGCAGGCAGGCTTTCTAAAGCCTCGCGCAAGGCCTGCCGGGTGGCATCGACCGCCGCCCCGGGGCTTGCCCCTTCAACCAGCCTTTCGCCCAGGATCTCCATCACCGGCCGCATGAGCCGCGAGTCGTTCTTCCAGCCAAGGTTCAACGATGTCAGCCGCCCGGCCAGAAGCGCCGCCCGGACAGACCCCCGGCCTTGGCCGTGGCCGCGAAGGTCACTTCCGTCCCACTGGACAGCCGCAGGACACCACCGCTCAGGTCAACCCGCCCCGTGGCCGCATCCACCCCGGCGGCAAACCGCAGATCGGCGCTTTGCAGCCGGAAGAGGCCACGCGTCCGGTCATCCACGCTGCGGTCATTGGCCTTGTAGGCGGCGCGCAACCCGGCAAGGTCAACCTCGATGCCGACAAGATCGGCTCCGTCGACCGTACCCCGCAGGCGCAACCGGTCGGCCGTCAAGTCTGGCCGTCCCGGCCCCTCGGCGCGCAAGGCCGCCCCGTCCAGCACGCACCAGCCGTCTTGCGGCCCGGCGGGCGGCACGGTCAGCTGGTAGCCGTCAAATCCGTCCACCGCCGCAAGAAGGGCAGGGCAATCGGCGGCCACCGGTTCGGCGCTTGCCGGTGCGGCAAGGGCCACAAGAACGGCGGCAAGGCTAAGGTGTCGAAGCATGGCTCCACCCAATGTCGAAGGTCACGCCGTCCAAAAGCGGCGCCAGTCCGGCGATGCTAGCAGGCACGCCGGTCATCGCATAGCCCATCAGCCGCGCGGCCCGATCCCGGCATCCGACCGCATGGCCAGGGTCAGGGTGCCCGAAGGGTTGGGCAATTCGGCCAGCACCTCACGCAAGGCGGCCTTGCTGGCAGGGGGGAAACTGGTGGCAGGCAAGGCGGCAATCGCGGCCTCAGCCTCGGCTTTCAGCTGCCGCTCTGCCACTGCCATGTCGCCGTCCGGCGGCAAAGGGCCGTCCCAAGGCCCATAAGGAGGTAGCTTTCAAAAAGACCATGGCTTTGCACGGTCAGGTCCAGCTCGGTCACGGCAAAACTGGTGACCGACATTTGCGCCGCACCGGCACTGGAAAGGTCAACTCCGGTGGCCAGCGCCGTCAGTGCCACGCGGTTCGCGCCCGGAAAATAGATCTCCAGCCGCTCCACCGCCAGACGTCGGCTGTCGGCGGCCCAGGCCAGCGCCAGATCCACCCCGATGCGCCCGGCCCCGGCCTGCGCCGCCATCAGGTAATCCATCTGCGCAATCCCCGTCTGCACGACAAAGCGCAACCCATCGATCTGCATCTCAAGCCGGTCGGGTCGGGTGGACCTGTCCTGCACCCAAGCCAGCGCCGGCCCACGCAAGGTCAGCCGGTCGGCAAGAATGTCCGGGGTATAGGTCCCTTCAAGGTCGATCTTCACGTCATCAATTGCACAGCCTTCGTCCGGGGCATCGGTGACGACCAAACTGCCGCTGGCCGGTCCCAGATAGCCCAAGGCCGCCGCCAGATCCTCCCAGACCGCCGCGCAGAACGCAGGGTCGCCTTGGGTCTGTGCCGCCGCCGGGCTGCCCGCGACGAAAAGCGCAAGCAGGGCCGCCCGCAATCCCCGCCCGGTCATGCTTCTGCCCCGACCAGCGCGCGCGCGAAATCATCGGGGTCGAAGGGGCCGAGGTCGTCGATCTGCTCACCCACGCCAATCGCGTGGATCGGCAGGCCGAACTTGTCGGCCAGCGCCACCAGCACGCCGCCCTTCGCCGTGCCGTCCAGCTTGGTCATCACCAGGCCCGAGACATCGGCGATCTTGCGGAAAATCTCGACCTGCAGAAGCGCGTTCTGGCCGGTGGTCGCGTCCAGAACCAGCAAGGTGTTATGCGGTGCGGTCGCGTCCACCTTGCGGATCACGCGGACGATCTTGGCCAGCTCCTCCATCAGGTCCTGCCGGTTCTGCAACCGCCCGGCGGTGTCGATCAACAAAAGGTCCGCCCCATCGGCCTGCGCCTTGGTCAGGGCGTCAAAGGCCAGACTGGCCGGATCGCTGCCCTCAGGCGCGGTCAGGACCGGCACCCCAGCCCGCGTGCCCCAGATCTGCAACTGCTCCACTGCCGCCGCGCGAAACGTGTCACCGGCGGCAATCACCACTGACTTGCCCGCCGCCTTGAACTGGCTTGCAAGCTTGCCAATCGTCGTCGTCTTGCCCGAACCGTTCACGCCGACCACCAGCACGACCTGCGGTTTTGTCGGGTAAAGCGGCATTGGCCGGGCGACAGGGGTCATGATCCGCGCCACCTCGGCTGCCAGCGCATCGCGAAGCTCGGGCGTGGAGATGCGCTTGCCAAAGCGCCCCTCGGCGATGTTGGCAGTCACGCGCACCGCAGTGTCCACCCCCATGTCGGCCTGGATCAGCAGCTCTTCCAGGCTTTCCAGCATCGCGTCATCCAAGACCCGGCGCGGCGCATCGCCGCGCCCCAGCATTCGGCCCAGCAGCCCCGGCTTCGCGACCGGTTCGGCCATGGTTTCAGGCGCAGCCACCGGGCGCCTGTCAGCTGCCTCAGGGGCCGGGGCGGGCACGGGTGCCGCAGGTGCCGCATTTGCCGGGCTCAGATCATCCGGCGCAGCGTCGCCCTCGCCCACCAGCGCATCCAGCCCTTCACCGATCTTGTCCGAGGACCGAAAGAGCCTGTCTTTCAGCTTCTTGAAAAAGGACATGGGACCGCCCCCCTGTTGCTGCGACCCTCATCTAACCACTTTGCCCCGGCGGTGTAAGGCCCAAGGTCACCGCTGGTTTCCCGCCGGTCCCCAATCCATCCGCCGCCGATGCGCGCCCTGCGGCATTCTAAGGACTGGCGGGCTGCCCGGCGGCTGATTTATGAAGGCGCCATGACCGTTGCCGCCCCCTCGCACCCCTTGCCCTTGGCCGCCTTCGCGCTGGCCACGCTGACGCCCTTGCCGCTGATCGGTCTGGGCGTGCTTTGGGGCGATGTCTGGCTTTGGGCCGCGTTTCTTTACATGGGCGTGCTGACCATCCTCCTCGACCAGCTTATCCCCATGACCGCAGGCGCCACGGACGGGGCTGAGTTTCCGGTGGCGGACCTCCTCCTCGTCTCTGTGGCGCTTGGGGCGCTCACCGGCCTGCCTGTTGCCGTCTGGGCCATCGCGGGCCCAAGCGGGCTTGATACGGGCGACAAGGTGCTGCTCTTCTTCGCCGCCGGGTTCTGGTTCGGCCAGGTCGCCCACCCCGCCGCGCATGAGCTGATCCACCGCCCCCGGCGTGAGCTTTTCCGCCTGGGTGCCGCCGTCTATGTCGCCCTCCTTTTCGGGCAGCACGCCAGTGCGCACCGGCTGGTGCATCACCGCCATGTCGCCAGCGCGATGGACCCCAACACCGCCCGCGCCGGGGAAGGCTTCTACCGCTTTGCCCTGCGCGCCTGGCGCGGCAGCTTCGTGGATGGCTGGCAGGCCGAAACCGCCCGGCGTGAGCAAGCCCAAGGCCATCCGCAGGGTCTGCACCCCTATGCCGCCTATATCGCGGGCAGCCTTGCCGCCCTTGGGCTGGCCGTCCTGATCGCCGGCCTGCCGGGGCTTCTGGTCTGGGTCGCCCTGTCGCTGCATGCGCAAAGCCAGATCCTACTGTCCGACTATGTCCAGCACTACGGCCTGACCCGCACCCGCCGGGCCGATGGTCGGCTGGAACCCGTCGGCCCCCGCCACAGCTGGAACACGTCGCACTGGTTTTCCTCGGCACTGATGCTGAACGCCTCGCGCCATTCCGACCACCACGCCAACCCCGCGCCGCCTTCGACCAGCACATCGACGGGCGCATCGATGAACGCCCGCATGCTTTCGCTGAACAGTTTCCGGTTGATCGGAATGGCGCGCTCCCTAGAGGCCCTTCGGTACGGACTCTTCGATGTCCACGCCGAACGTGTTCAAGAACCGGGAAACGAGCCCGTAGTACCCGCAGGCCAGCGCAAGATCGACGAGAACGCCAACGCCTACATGAACGCTAAGGGGCGCTCGCAGGCGATGATCGACCAGGCCCAGCCGAACACTAGCAACAGCAAGAACGTGATCAGGAATTGATTGCTCTTGAAGGCCTGGCGAGCT
The DNA here is from genome assembly GCA_012036325.1 of Paracoccaceae bacterium. GTDB lineage: Bacteria > Pseudomonadota > Alphaproteobacteria > Rhodobacterales > Rhodobacteraceae > Tabrizicola. Next base: position 95 of record JAAUPC010000327.1, on the reverse strand, counting down.
TCCTTGACCAGAATGGGATTCAGCCATTCGCTCCAGCGTTCCAGCCGCCGGTCCAATTGCGACCAAAACGATTCGGTCGCCGAGTCTGGCTGGGG
>JAAUPC010000326.1 GCA_012036325.1 Paracoccaceae bacterium | reverse complement strand
CCAGTAGTCCGTACAAATTCTCGCCGCGTTCGGTGTCCACGCTCGTGCCCATTTCCAACCGGTAGGGCTGCATGGCGTCGAGCGGACGCAGCAACCCATACAAGCCAGACAAAATGCCGATGTGGTCTTGCGCGTATTTCACCTCGGCGGTGATGCCGTTTTTGCTCGCCATATTCAGGATGACGCCGCCGCCCTGCTGCACCATCTGCTGCGCCACACTCTGCGCCACGTTGAACGATCCTGTCAGATTAATGTCGATGATGCGCTGCCAGGACTCCGCCGTAATGCTGAGAAAGTGTTCCTCAGCGGCGACGCCCGCAATATTCGCCAGCACATCCACGCGCCCCCATTGGCGCACAGCCGCCGCGACAGCCTCATCAATCTCAGGCCGCTGGCGCACATCCGCCACCACCGTGAGCACGCGCTCGGCGGCGTTGTGTGCGGTGGACCTTGCGGCCCTGGCGCGGGATGTGACGGGTGAGGCACTGCCCGCCGCCAGTGAGGCGGGGATCGACCTTGGCTATGAGGGCGCGAGTGAGGCACGGGCACTGGCCGATCCGGTGCTGGCGGCCGAACTCCTCCGCAACCTGGTGGACAACGCGCTGCGCTATGCCGGAGCGGGGGCCGTGGTGACGGTGCGTGTCCGGCAAGACGGCGAGGCGGTGCTCCTTGAGGTGGAGGATGACGGTCCCGGCCTGCCGCCCGACCGGCTGGCCGCATTGCAGACCACAGCCCAACCGCAGCGGATGGTTCCAACACAGGTGGTGGCGGGCGGGTCCGGTCTGGGCCTTGCGATCGTGGCGGAGATTGCGGCGCTGTTCGGGGCCGAGTGCCGGTTCGGCAAAGGCGCTGCCGGGCGCGGGCTTTGCGTTACCTGCCGCTTTGCGCTGGGGGCGGGGGTTTAAAGAACCTCGACTCGGTAGCTTTCGATCACGGTGTTCGCCAAAAGCTTTTCGCACATCGCCTTGACCGCCGCTTCGGCTTTTGCGGGGTCGGTTTCCGCCAGCTCAAGCTCGATCACCTTGCCTTGGCGCACACCATTGACCCCGTCAAACCCAAGCGAGCCAAGCGCATGGCGCACAGCCTCGCCCTGCGGATCAAGGACACCGGATTTGAGCATGATCGTAACGCGGGCTTTCATAGCGGTCTCCGGGACAATCCCCAATTTTTCGCAGAAAATTGTGGTCAGTTGATCAGGGTGGGTTTGGTCGTATGCGTCACATTGGATGGCATCACGCCCAGACGGCGCGCCAGTTCGCTGTAGACATCGTTCATCGGCTGCGGGTCGGGAAGCGAGCCGTCGGGGCGTTCGGGCAGGCGCATGTCCCACAAGCGGCAGCTGTCGGGGCTGATCTCATCGGCCACGATCAGGCGCATGTAGTCACCATCCCAGACGCGGCCCACTTCGATCTTGAAGTCGGCCAGCCGGATGCCCACACCCATCATCACGCCGCTGAGGAAATCATTTACCCGCAAGGCAAGGGCGATGATGTCATCCAGATCCTGCTGGTTGGCCCAGCCGAAGGCGACGATATGCTCTTCAGCCACAAGGGGCGCGTTCAAGCGGTCATCCTTGTAGTAATATTCCACGATGGGCCGGGGCAGCTGCGTGCCCTCAGGGATCCCCAGCCGCGCGGTCATCGGCCCGGCCGAGAAGTTGCGCACCACCACTTCCAGCGGGATGATCTCAGCCATCCGCACCAATTGCTCGCGCATATTGATCCGGCGGATGAAATGCGTCGGCACGCCGATCTGGTTCAGCCCGGTCATGAAGAATTCCGACAGCCGGTTGTTGAGCACGCCCTTGCCTTCCAGCGTGGCGGGGGCCGCGACGGTGGGGGCGCTGTCGTCCTTGAAATACTGGATCAGCGTCCCGGGCTCGGGGCCTTCGTAGAGGATCTTCGCCTTGCCCTCATAGACCTTCTTGCGCCGTGCCATGCGTTCTCCGATGACGGTGGCCGCCATGACCATCGGCCATGTCGGAACTCTTCTCTGGCCTATAGTCCAAGGGTCGCGCCGTCGCAAGTCGCCTGAAGGTCTTCGGGCGGGCAGGGGGCTTGCAGCAAGCCGGCCGGAGGGGCATATGGGATGGAAATCACCCGATGCCAATCACCAAGGGGCCCCGATGACCACGTTTGATGACCGCGAAAACGCCTTTGAAAACAAGTTCGCCCATGACAGCGAAATGCAATTCCGGGCCGAGGCGCGGCGCAACAAGCTGACCGGGCTTTGGGCGGCCGAGCTGATGGGCAAGTCCGGGGATGAGGCGGCGGCCTATGCCATGGATGTGGTCAGCGCCGATTTTGAAGAGGCGGGGATTGAAGACGTGGTGCGCAAGCTGGTGGCCGACCTTGCCGGCAAGGCCAGCGCCGACCAGATCCGCGCCAAGATGGCCGAGCTTCTGCCGGTGGCCAAAGCCCAACTGATGACCGAAATCTGATCGTCCCGCGCTGATGCTGGCAGGCCAGTCCGCTTGCCAGCTGCCCTGAGCGCCTGTACCGCCCCAAAGACGGCGCGCCTTGTCATCTTTGCAGAAAATTTTAGCGACGCCGGGAATAGACTTCGGCGCGCGCCGTTCTTCTTTGTAAGTGCGTCCGATCCTTCAGACGCATTGCCCTGACGCCCGGGTTTCGGCGGCTGGGGTTCACCTGGATGCAAGAGGAGAGGCGCATGTTGATTTCCCCGGCCGCGACTTTCGACCGCACGCTGGTGCCATTTCCCGCCAGTGTGGAGACCCTGCTGTTCGAGGATCTTTTGGCCCTTGGCGATGAGCTTGCCGAAGTTGACCTTCTGGTCGTGCCGCTGATCGGTGTCGGGTTTGACGCGTTTGATCTGATCGAGCGGCTGGGCATGACCGTCTTCATGGGCCGGATCCGCGTGGTATCCGACCGGCTGGCAGACCGGGCCATGGTCTTGCGCGAATTGCGCGATCTTGCCGATCCCCTGGGTCTGGCGGTTGATCTGAGCGATTGTCTTTAGGCGCAGCCGCCTGCCCAAGCTCTCGTCAGGCAGGATGACCGCGCCGCCGCCTTGGCATGAGGCGCAGCACATGACGTGATGCGGAATATGAATTTGCCTCTCGGCCGCGACCATGGCAAAGGGTCCCAACGCTGGCCGGAAGGAACCCCGACGATGACCGATGCGCTGACCCGGATGCTTGCCTCGCGCGAGTGGCTGATGGCCGATGGGGCCACGGGGACCAACCTTTTCAACATGGGCCTGGAATCTGGCGAGCCGCCAGAGTTCTGGAACACCGACCGGCCGGACAACATCCGCACGCTGTATCGTGGGGCGGTCGAGGCCGGGTCGGATATCTTCCTGACCAACACCTTCGGCGGCAATGCCAGCCGATTGAAGCTGCATGGTGCGCAAGGCCGGGTGCATGAGCTGAACCGCATCGGCGCCGCCCTTGGCCGCGAGATCGCCGATGCCTCGGGGCGCACGGTGGTGGTGGCAGGCTCGGTCGGGCCGACGGGCGAGATCTTCGAGCCGATGGGCACCCTGACCCATGCGCTGGCGGTGGAGATGTTTCACGAACAGGCCGAGGGGCTGAAGGCGGGCGGGGCGGATGTCCTGTGGGTCGAGACGATCAGCGCGTTCGAGGAATACAAGGCTGCCGCCGAAGCCGCCGCCCTTGCCGGCATGCCCTGGTGCGGCACGATGAGCTTTGACACTGCCGGCCGGACGATGATGGGCGTCACCTCGGCCGCGATGGCCGAGATGGTGGAAAAGCTGCCAAACCCGCCGATCGCCTTTGGCGCGAATTGCGGCGTGGGCGCGTCTGATCTGATGCGCACTGTGCTGGGCTTTGTCGCCACCGGCACGACCCGCCCGCTGATCGCCAAGGGCAATGCAGGCATCCCGAAATACCAGGATGGCCACATCCATTATGATGGCACGCCAGAGCTGATGGCCGAATATGCGGTATTGGCCCGCGATGCCGGGGTCAAGGTCATCGGCGGGTGCTGCGGCACCATGCCCGGGCACCTGACCGCGATGCATGCCGCGCTGGAAAGCCGCCCGAAAGGCCCGCGCCCGACGCTTGAGGACATCACGGCCCATCTGGGCGGGTTCTCCTCGGCCTCGGACGGCACCGGCGACACCTCGGGCGAGCCGAAACGTGAGCGGCGCGGTCGGCGGGGGATAACGCCGGAATTTCGAAATTCGGATGCGGAGCCTTCGAAGGCTCCGGTCCGATTTCTTTGAACGAAATCGGTTTCTCAGCGGTCAGAATAACGACAATTGATCCCCAGC
>JAAUPC010000325.1 GCA_012036325.1 Paracoccaceae bacterium | reverse complement strand
GCGGCGAGGGCGCGGACCTGCTGACCGGGGGGGCGGGCCACGACAGCCTGACCGGCGGCGCGGGCGATGACACGGCTTCGGGCGGGGATGGGAATGACGTTCTGAATGGCGGGGCTGGGGATGATGTCCTGTCCGGTGGCGCGGGCTTTGACAGTTTTGTCTTCGATGGTGGCCACGACATCATTCTGGACTTTACCAATGACGTCGACACCATCGTTCTGGAGCGTGATCTCTGGACGGGTCCCGCGCCTGACCTGGCCAGTCTTCTGGCCGGGGCGACGGTGACGGCCACGGGTATCCTTCTTGACCTGCCAGAAGGAGGGGCACTGGACATTAGGGGGATTTTCAACACAACACTCCTTATGGATGACATCGTGTTCCTTTGAGGGCACCGGTCGGGGAGAGGGCTGCTTGGACACTGTTCTGGTCACCGGCGGGGCGGGATATATCGGGTCGCATGCCTGCAAGGCCCTGGCGCGGGCCGGCTTTATACCCGTCACTTTCGACAATCTGGCGACCGGGTGGGCCGAAGCGGTAAACTGGGGGCCGCTGGTTCGGGGCGATCTGATGGACCGTGGCCAGATCGACGCCGCCCTGGCCGAGCATCGCCCGGTTGCGGTCCTGCACTTTGCTGCCCTGTCGCTGGTGGGCCAGTCCATGCGCGACCCCGGGCGTTACTGGCGGGTCAACGTCGGGGGTGCGCAGAACCTGCTGGAGGCTTGCGTGGCGGCTGGGGTTCGCAATGTCGTCCTCTCCTCGACCTGCGCCACTTATGGCGATCAGGATGGTGTCCTCTTGACCGAAGACACGCCGCAGCGGCCGATCACTGCCTATGGCGGCTCAAAACTGGCGATCGAGCTGATGCTGCGCGACTTTGGCGCGGCCCATGCGATAAACCATGTGATCTTTCGCTATTTCAACGTGGCGGGCGCGGACCCTGAGGGTGAGCTTGGCGAGCAGCACACACCCGAAACCCATCTGATCCCCCTAATGCTGGAGGCCGTCGCCGGCAAGCGCGCCGGTCTGACCGTTTTCGGCACCGATTACCCGACGCCCGATGGCACCTGTGTGCGCGACTATGTGCATGTGACCGACCTTGCCGACGCGCATGTCCTTGGATTGCAACGGCTTCTGGCCGGACAGGGCAATGGTGTCTTCTGCCTTGGCACCGGGCGCGGCTTTTCTGTGCGAGAGGTGATCGAGGCCAGCCGCATCGTCACCAACCGCGAGGTGCCCTTCGTGTTGGGCGGCCGCCGTGAGGGGGATGCCGCAGCGCTGGTCTGTTCCAGCACCCGCGCTGAGACGGTTCTAGGCTGGGAGCCACAGCGTTCCTCCTTGCGCCAGATGATTGGCGATGCCTGGGCCTGGGCCCAGCGTCCCGGGTTCACCGCCTGACGCGGCCGGAGCACGATTTTTCGGCGAAAAATCGATGGTTGCGATTGCGTTCAGACCTGGTGGCCAGAATGGGTGGCCAGAATGGGTGGCCAGAATGGGTGGCCAGAATGGGTGGCCAGAGCTGGTGGTAAGAACCGGGGTCAGAACAGGTCAATGTCTTTTGGGCGGCCCGGAACAGCAGGAGCCGTCAGCCCCAGCCAGCCGCCGCGGATCGGGATCTTGCGCTCTGCCCCCCAGTCGCCGGTGACGGTCAGCGTGTCACCCTCCAGCATCACCCCTGCGACCGGTTGGCCCGAAGGCCAGCGGATCGCCCCCAGCACATGGCGCACCTCGACCGTGCCCAGCGGGTCCAGCGTCAGAAGCGCGGGTTGACCGGCGGCGGTCAGCGGGTCTGGCACCTCTTGCGACGAGAGGCCGAGGACCGGCAGCGCCGCCCCCTTCCTCCAACCCAAGGCAGCCCTTGTGCCGTCCGTTCCACGGCGCGTAATCGCGCCCGCCATTGGAATGCCACAGCATGGTCAGCGGCAAGGCGCGGGCGTTCTTCAGCGAAAGGATCAGATCACCCTCGGGGCGCACCACGGCGGTCCAGCCCAGAGATGATCCAGGGTCCTCGACCCCGGCGACGAAATCTTCATGCGCGTCGCCCCAAGGGTAGCGGTGCAGGTTCGCTGTGCCACCCTCCGCCCCCGGAAACTCAACCGCGTCCTCATGACGGCGCGGGTAGGCCAGGGCTGAGCGTCCTTCTGTCACCTCCATCGGGGCGGCCAGGGTTTCCCACCAGCGCTTGCGCGAGAAGGAGAGTTTCGCCCCATTCGGGACCGATATCATCGCATGGTTTGACACCGGCAAGGCCCCGTTGCCGCCGATGAACAGGTGGCGCTGGTAGACGAAAGGGTGGCCGCTGGTGACCGAAAGCTCTTTCACCAGGGTTGCACCCTGAACCGCACCGTCCAGCACCGCGCGCAAGCTGCCTTCGGGGGATGCGACGACCTGCCAGTCGCCATTCGCCGTCCGTCCGTGCAACCCATCCGGCCCGGGGCCCATGGGGGCGGCCAGAAAATCACCCCCCAGCCAGCGCTGATGCGGCGGGGCGTCGGCGGGCACCTCGGTTTCCGCCCAGGGCGCGCGGTGCAGGGGGGTGATCTCTGCCCCTTGATCCTGCACCGTAAAGTTTTCCAGCACTCCGCCCCGGGGGACAAAGCGAAAGGTGATGCCGCTTGCAGATATGGTCTTGATCATGGCGGCTACCCCTTTGGTTTGCCTAAGGCTACCGCCGCCGCGAAGGGACATGCAAGCGCAGGGCACCCTTGCCCACGCGCTGGACGACCAGGCCAAATGAACTGGCCCCAATCAACTGGCATGTCAGTTGGCTTGCCGCTACTCTGCCCGCAAATCAGCGGAGGACTGGCGATGGGACGGCTGGACGGCAAGACGATCTTCGTGACGGCGGCGGGGCAGGGGATCGGGCGGGCCTCGGCCCTTGCAATGGCAAAGGAAGGCGCGCGGGTCATCGCCACGGATGTGAATGAAGGCACGCTGGCCGACCTGGCGGCGGCGGGCTGCCAGACGCGCGTTCTGAACGTGAGGGACGCCGCCGCGATCACCGCGACCTTTGCCGCGGTTGGTACGCCCGACGTCCTGTTCAACTGCGCGGGGTTCGTGGCCAATGGGACGATCCTGGATTGCGATCAGGAGTCTTGGGACTTCAGCCTCGATCTGAACCTTACGGCGATGTACCGGATGTGCAAGGCCGTGCTGCCCGGAATGGTGGCGCGCGGGCATGGCAACATCGTCAACATGGCCTCGGCCGTGGGGTCAATCATTGCGGCACCGAACCGGTTCGTCTACGGTGTGACGAAGGCCGGGGTGATCGGCCTGACCAAGGCGATTGCGGCGGATTTCGTGACCAAGGGCATCCGCTGCAACTGCATCTGTCCGGGCACGGTGGAAAGCCCGTCCCTGAACCAGCGGATGCGCGATACCGGGGATTATGAGGCCGCCCGCAAAGCCTTCATCGCCCGCCAGCCGATGGGCCGGATCGCGAGTGCGGAGGAGATTGCAGCACTTTTGGTCTATCTGGCGTCTGACGAGTCCGCCTTTACGACGGGTGTCCCGCATGTGATCGACGGGGGCTGGTCGAACGTGTGAAGGAGGCCTTTGGCTGGCGCATCCGATGAGGGGCGGTCAGGAGCGCCACTTGGCGTTGCTCCTTCGCGGTCCTGTCGGTGCTCCGCCCTTAAGCTGAGGCAGCGGTCTGGCCTGCAAAGCGCCGGAGCCTGAGGGCGTTGGTCAAGACGAATACCGAAGACAGCGCCATCGCCCCAGCGGCAAGGACCGGCGACAAAAGGATGCCGAAGGCCGGGTAAAGCGCCCCTGCCGCCACCGGCATCAGGGCAGCATTGTAGGCGAAGGCCCAAAACAGGTTCTGCCGGATGTTGGCCATCGTCGCTTGCGAAAGGCCAATGGCATCGGCAAGCGCAGGCAGGCGGCCTGCCACCAGCACCACATCCGCCGCCTCGATCGCCACATCCGTGCCGGTGCCCATCGCCACGCCCACATCCGCCTCGGCCAGGGCCGGGGCATCGTTGATCCCGTCGCCGACGAAGGCGAGCTTGCCCAGGGCCATCAGCCTGCGCACGGCATCGACCTTGCCTTCCGGCGTGACCTCCGCCACCACCTCATCAATCCCAAGGCTGGCCGCAATTGCCTGCGCCGTCCGCGCGTCATCGCCCGAGATCATCGCCAGCCGCAGCCCCCGCGCGCGTAAGGCGGCAATCGCAGCGGGGGTGGTCGGCTTCACCTGATCGGCCACCGACAATATCACGAATATTGGCAAAAAAATCCCTGAAGAAAATTTTGTGCT
>JAAUPC010000006.1 GCA_012036325.1 Paracoccaceae bacterium | reverse complement strand
AGCGCCTGTTCTACGTCAGAAGTCGAGATTTCGACGCGGTCACCGGCCAGCAGCAGGGGCAACGGAAAGTCCGCGGGCTCGCCACCGGCATCGCCAAGGTCATCTCCGACAAGGGCGGCGTGCAGATGCGCACGCAGCCGATGGCCGGCGCCGCGCAGTACGCGCCCCTGGTGAACAGGGGCGACATCGAGTTCGGCATCTCCAACGTGCCGGAGCTGCATTACCTGGCGAAAGGCGAGGTCATCGTCGAAGTCGATCAACTCGGCTCCCAGGTTGCGGAGTGTGGCCAGCGCATCCGACATCAGGCTGGCGGCGACGGAGCCGGATTCTCTGCAAGTCGAAGTTGCCCTGCTTCGCCAGCCACTGGGCGATCCCTATCTCAACAAGGACCTCTGGCACGAGGTCGATGAGCTGACGCTGCCGCTTGGCGTGCTGCAATCGGGCCGTGTCGCCTTTGCCGAACCGCTGGCCCCCGCGCGGCAACGCGCCATCGACGGGCTGGGCATGGGCCTGCTGAACAAATGCGTGTTGCGGTTCGAACGGGTCTTCTGGCCGCCCGAGGTCGACTGGATTGACTTTCTGGGGCCCCGTGAAACGCTCTGGGCCGACTGGACCAGCTATCTGCGCGCAACAGGGTGGCCCCTGCTGGCCGGCTTCAACGCCGCCCGGATGGCCGACGAGGTCGAGACCTGGGATGACCGCACCACCACCGCCTCGGCGGTCGACGCTCTTCGCGCGATGTTCGGGTCGTCCGTCCCCGATCCGCTGGGCAGCCAGATCAGCCGCTGGCGCCAGGACCCGTTCGCGTGCGGCGCATATTCCTTCAAGGCCGTCGGCACCCGCACGAAAGACCGCAAGGCCCTGTTCGGCACCGACTGGGACGGCCGGCTGTCCTTTGCAGGTGAAGCCACCTCGCGCGATTACCCGGCCACCGTCCACGGCGCCCTGCTGACCGGTCAGGTGGCGGCAGGGGCCTTCCTGGACTGCCGCGAAGGTTCGACGGGCGCGTCACCGCTTCGCAATGGCCTCTGAAGCCCGGATATCGACTGATCGGCCCGCGCCACGTCAGGCCATTCATCAAGCGGCAGAAAAACGACGGTAAGGAGGACCGTGGCGCCAGCGGCACCGCGTAAGCCGACGAACGACGCGGAGGCGATCGTGGAAGCGACGCTGCGCCCGACCATGCGCTATGTCGAGCCGAAGACCGGGGACCAGCAGGCGCGGCCCATCCTGTGCCGGACCCGCGAGCAGTTCGTCAAACAGCGCACCGAAGCGGTCAACGCGCTGCGGTCGCACCTTTACGAGTTCGGCCACATCGCGCCGAAGGGGACCGGCTATCTCCCGCGTCTCGGTCCCGTCCTGGATGATCCGGACGCGAATTTGCTGCCGCTCGCCCAGGAAATATGCCGCGATCTGGTCGATCTGCTTGTGCATTTGAGCGGCCGGATCACTGCCATGAAAAAGCGGGTCGACGCGATCGCCGGGGAGGGCGAGACGTCCCATCGCCTCCAGACGAGGCCGGGCGTGGGTCCGATTGGCGCACTTGCCGTCAAGACCTTTGCGCCGCCGATGGGGCAGTTCAAACGGGGGGGGGCGACTTTGCGGCCTGGCTGAGGCTTGTGCCGCGACAGGCCTCGACCGGCGGCAAGCAGAAGCTCTGGGAAACCTCGAAGATGGGTCAGCGCGATATCCGCCGCCTGCTGATCACCGGCGCGATGGCCGTGATCCGCTGGGCTCTGCGCCATGGCGCACCGAAAAATCCCTGGCTGGCGCGCATGCTGGAACGCACGCCGCCGATGCTGGCCGCGTTGGCGCTGGCCAAAAAAATGGCGCATGGCATCTGGGCGATGCTGATGCGCGGCGAAGACTATCGCGGCCCGGAGATCGGAAGCGCTGCCTGATCCGGCAGAAAAACGCGAAAACGGAATGCAGAGTTGTGAGGAAGGCATGATCCGAATGGGCAAATGATCGACACGATCCGGGTTGGGCGAACCAGAAACCTTCTCCGGGCCCCGAGCTCGCTCTCAGAGATTTGGCCCCGGTCCGCGCATCACCACTTCGTCCAGCGGCATCTATCGGGCCGCACGAACAGGCCTGACAAGAGGCCGCATTCGATCACATGCCTAAGGTTGAGAAATTCCTTGCAAATGAGGGCGGCACCCACAAGAGAAGGTTGGACGGCAGGCCCATCCCCTCCGCCATTACTCAATGAACTTAAAAGGCTGGTCGATTTCCGGGGTCGGAAGTCGTTCCTTGGACATCGCCAGAACCTCGCAGTTGCAGCAAGGGCGACAGCAGACAGAGGGACCATCGGGCATCAGTCATGGCGTGTTGATACCCTACTTCTTAATCCATAAAGCTATCTGCGTCCGATCAGTCGAAGGTTTCTGCGACCACAAACCGTCTGAAGGCATATTGCATCACGATCACTGCAAGGCCGGCGATCAAGGCCAGTGCCAACCAGCTGGCCAAGCCGGACAGCACCATTGAACTTCCAAACGTCAGGAACGTGAAGACCCCGATGCCCATCGACAGCGACACTGCAATGAGCATGACAACTGTCTTGACGATGAATTCGACCAGCGATCGACCAAGAAACTCAAAGTCCGCCCGGCCCATCGGCACGTGCTTGGCTGGGAACAACAGGAAGATCGTGTTCTCGACCGCGTAAAGAAGCAGGGTGAACGGCAGCGCAAGCGCCGCCAAGGCCAAGGCACCGGTTACACCAAGACGATCGTCAAAGAGCATCAGGCTGACGATCATCGTCAGTGCAATGATGTAGGACAGCAGCACCTGAACGACGAGTTGTCCAAGGCAAATGCGCCACGGGGCGATCGGCAGGGTCTTGTAGGTTTCCATCCGGCTCAGGTCGCCGCGGAAATCGCAAATCAACGTGCGCGGAAGGATGAAGCCGAAAAAGAAGAAGATGAGCAAGAACCCGCGGTCGCCGGTCACTGAAATTCCTGCCATAGACAAAAGCGGTCCGGCGCATGCTGCACCGGCAATGAAGAGGACGATCACCTTGAATGAGTTTCGCACAGCCTTGATGGCCTGACGCCAGGCAATCGGCCCAAGGCCGCCAAGCATCGGCGCAGTGCGGATTGAGGGAACCTCGCTCTTCTCGGTTGCCCAGAACGACCCGCCCTGCTTCATCCGCTCCCATCGGTTGCTGAGGCGGGTGTGTTCCCGCAGCGAAAACTCGGACGTGCGGCGGTCCAGCATGATGACCACCCATAACAGTGCGACATTGATCAGGATTGCGAGGACGGCCCAGAACGCAAGGTCCGAAAGCTTGGCCCGCGCCAGGAAAAGCTCGGCGAACACGATGTAGGGCATCAGGATGACGGTGCCGATCCATGAGTGGCGCACATCCGACAGAAGACCGTATATGCTGCGATCAGGGGACAGCCAGGCGTGGAGTATCGCGGCAAGAGCGACCGCGCAGACCAGTGCAGATGCGGGCCATTTCAGGCGCGCAAGCCGGTTGCCCTGGAACGCTTGCCAAGCCATCCCCACGGCGGCGCTGCTTAACTGGACGAACAGGAGCGTCAGAAACGTGGCGCTGAAGGCTGAAAAGGCAGAACCGGTTTGCGACTGCACGAAGGGTATGATGAGCGCGGCACTGAGGGCCGCGCCCGCCGCATAGGCGATGAACTTGTAGATAAGCAGGTCGCGACGGCTGAACGGTCCGACAAAGAGAAAGTTGATCTCGGCCGGTGAAAAATGAAACGAAGGCCCCGTTGAGAGCAGTACCGTCAGCAACGTCATCCCGAACATTGCTAGCGGCATGAAAGTCGCAATCTGTGCGTGGATCGCCTGAAGATCGAAATTTGTTTCGCCAAAAAGCTGCGTTGAAGGCTCCAGCCGACCGGTCGCGATCAGCAAAGCGGTGATCCCGCCAAGCGCAAGAAAGAACAGCGCGCCGCGCAGGCTGACCATTTGCATCAGCCGCAAGCGCAAACCGCCGCGCATGCGCATCGCAAGAAGGCGAAGAAGCGCCATATCCATGGCTTAGACGTCCATCGCTTTGTCTTGTGTGATCGTGAAATAGGCCGCTTCAAGGGCCGAACTGCTATCGGCTTGGTCAAATTCGGCAAGGATGTCGCTCATCGTGCCGAACCGCCGGCATTGGCCAAGGTTCAGCACCATCACATGGGTGCAAAGCGTCTCAAACAGGCCCAGTAGGTGAGAGCTGATGATGATGGCCGCACCGTTCCGTGCGCGCTCCCGCATCGCGTCCTGAATGCCGCGAATGCCTTGCGGGTCAAGCCCGGTCAGCGGTTCATCGAAGAGGATCGCCTTCGGATCGTGCAGGAAGGCGCAAGCAATGGCCACTTTCTGGCGCATACCGCGAGAGAGGTTGTGAACCAGCGTGTCGCGCTTGTGCGACAGTTCGAAGGATTGAAGCAGCGCTTCCGCACCCTCCTCAAAATTCGGGACCTTGTAGGCAGCGGCCGTGAAGGCCAGGTGTTCCCAAACCGTCAGCGTATCAAACAGCCGCGGGTCGTCAGGAATGTAGCCAAGGTTCTTCTTGGCTGCGATGGGGTCTTTGACGATGTCATGGCCCGCGATCGAAAGCTGCCCGGCAGTCGGTGGGACGATGCCGCACAGGGCACGGAGCGTCGTTGTCTTGCCCGCACCGTTCGGGCCCAGAAGCCCAAGGATCTGGCCGGGAGCCACCGAAAAGCTGAGATCCTTGACGGCTGCGAAACCTTTGTAGTGCTTGCTGAAGTTCGTGACTGTGATCATCAATAACCGCTCAGGATGGGTGCGCCGCCACATTAGAAGGGCAAAACGGAAATGGAAATCAGGGAAGCGCGTCGCGTTGGGTTTCTGAAGCATCATTAGTGGGGTTGAAGCATAAAGAACCCGTTATCACCAGGCCGGCGTCGCCTGATCGCGGCTCGGGCCTGGTCAGCACAGCATTGAAACCACCTGCGGTTGGCAAGCACGCTGAACGTCGGCTTCGTCGGACTGCAGACCCGGCTCTGTCTCCACCCTTTTTCCGATCCTGAACGCTGCTTGCCAGAGCGCTGCTGCAGTTTCAGGCTTAGGGTGCAAGGAACGGGAAAAATGCGTGGAACGGGCAGCGACCTGATCCGGCGCAGACCAGATCAAGGGCTTCGTAATGCAAGTGAACTTTGTAGAAAGGTTTGGCGCAGGATCTGCCAGTGGGGGCCACGAAAACTTCCGGTGGACAAAGGTGAGTCTGGCTTGACACGAATTGATCGTCACAATCTAACACACCCATAGTAAGACGCGTTCGCGCTGGAGTTGATCTTGGGTGTTCAGTTCTTGTGGATGAAAGCAAGCCGCAGCCTTGGTGGCGCTGGAGCGGCGCGCCACGGGGTGCTTTGGACCGGCGCCGCGCCATCGGCTGAACCGGTATCCCGGCAAGCGCGGCCCCATCGATGAACCTCTTCCGCAAATCCCCCCGGCTTAAGTTCCTCTGCGACCCCGCTGACAAGGATGTCATAGCACCACCCATTCCTGCCAAAGCCGTCTTGCCCGACTGGTTCCGCAAACTTCCGGCCGTCGATGAGACGAAGCACGGCATGAATGACACTGGGCTGACGATCAAGCGCTGCATGCCGTTTCTGGATGCGATGACCACGGGCTGGATCATTCCCCTGGCCGCAACGGTCCGGATGGAGATCCGCGATAACGGGGCCGATGTGGCGGCGGGGTGGGAGTTTGACCGCGTGATGGTCTCGAACCACGGGATGCACCAGGTGAAGGGCAACCCCTGGGGCCATCGGCCGCCGCGGAAGTTTCATAACTACTGGACAATCGTGACGCCGCCAGGGTGGAGTTGCCTGTTCATCAACCCGCTGAACCGGCCAAACGGGTTGTTCGAGATCATCTCCGGTGTGGTGGACACCGACAGGTACCCAGCGCTGATCAACTTTCCTTTCTTCGCCACGGGGCCGGACGGGCTGCATGTGATCGAGAAAGGCACCCCCATCGTGCAGGTCATCCCGTTTCGGCGGGATATCGCGGAGGTTGAAACCGAGGTCCGGGCGGCGACCAAGGAGGAGACGGCGGACCGCGTCCGGACGGAGCGGCAAGTGACCTCTACCGATGGCTGGTACCGGACCGACGCGCGGGCGAAACGGTAGGGTTTCGGGGCGGTTCTGGCGCGGGTGTCCACGGTGGACAATCTGCGATACTCCTGCATTTACAATAGCTTGCTCGCGGGCATTAAGGATTTCATAACTTTTGGATTTTGGGCTGACATGGAGGCCGCAAAGGATTCCGGTGGGTAAGTGTAAACTTGTATTGACAGACCCGAGGTTGACAGAGTGAAGTATCGCTTGAGTGGTATGAGTCTCGCGGGAGTTGATCTTGGGCCTTGGGTGGTTGGAGACGGCGAGGGACGGCAGGCCTGGTGGGGCCTGGGGTGGATTTTCTGACAATATGGGAGAGGTGAGACTGGGGTGTCTTGACCTGTTTAGGGATTCCCGCTGGTGACGACTTGAGCTTCCGGATGTCCAATCCACAGTGGAATTCCTTTGTCTACGGCGCCTTTCATGGGGCAGACGAAATATTGCTGCAGACGCACTTGGGAGTAATAGCAAGAGAAGAGTATGGGTGAATTCACGCACCCGAGATCCCGCTTAACGGGCATACGCAGTGTGGTGAACGAGTAGAGGCAAGGATGTGACCATTAGACCTTCTCGCATAGTGTATTACTGCTCTGCGGTCTTGTTGACCGTCTCAATTCTCTATTTTTCAGTTAGCACTTGTTGCGCCCCGGCACTTATGATGCCGGTGAATCCAGTCCCCGGTGAAATAATTCTCTCCGGCACGTTTGAAGAGGATTACGAAATTTGCATCCGATCTCCAGATTCGCCCTGTGGGCGATTCTGCTCCGTCCCTGGCGGTCAAATTCTTGTTTACGCGGACTTTTCAAAATCATCGCGTTGGTCCCTGGTGTTAGATTCCACTGTCCAAATTGCAAGGCCAAGTTACCATGAAGTTAGGTATTACAATAGGAATATGTGTCTGGAAATGAAAGCCCTGGACGGCTTTCATATCGAGTTAAAATCTGTAAACGACCTCGGGTCCGACGTCGAGGTCCTCATTGAACTTGGAGAGCAGAATGGTCAGCCGTGAAAGCTTAAATCTCGAAGCCTTGGATCGCGGGCTGCTTCCAGAAGTTGGGCCGCCAAATATTAATAATGAGACACCTATAGATGCCTTTAGGCATGCCTCCGCAAGCGCGCTATCCACAATTAAGTACGGTGAGTACCTTACTACTTACTTCGGTTCAATGCAGGAAGATAACAGTGGTCCGAACGGATATCCCAAAGAGGATATCATGGACGAACACAACAATAGTGTCGGCAGAGGAATTGGTTCATCAGGAGGAATGCAGAACACCAATCCATTTCAGGTTCCCTGGGACGGCGGAAGTGACATGGTTGAGAAACGCGTATACGACGAGGTAGAGAAAGCTGTACGGGCTGGTGTAACAATAAACTCGATAAGGGATCTGCGGATCCCACTTATCAGAGACAATCTGCTCCCTGGCGAAACTATTCCAGAGATGCTAGAGCGGACTGGCGGCGTTGTCTCGGGTCCTCGCGGAACCGGCTATAGCCTTTATGACCCCCGAGGACCATGGCAAGATCCCGGTATGGTTGACAACAACGTGCGAGGCCCTCTGGGTCCGGACACAAGTCCGAGACCAGAGTCTCGACCAGACTGGGCGGGTTCTCAAGGAAATGGTATCGGCCCAAGCGATCCCCATGATCCGCGTGGTCCTTGGCAGATCCCTGGAGCACCCGGAGATAGAACGCGGAGTACAGGCACTGGCGCACAGTCGTCTGACGATGCTCGCCGCGATGCCATGGGGTGGGGCACCAGCAATAGCAACTCAAACAGCAACGGCAACGTGGACGACGCAAGGCGCGACGCCATGGGGTGGGGCAACAGTAACTCGAATGGAAATGGTCCTTCCAGCGCTAACGGTAGCTCCAATATCAACTCAAATAGCAACAGAAATGTAGATGACGCTAGACGCGGTGCTATGGGCTGGGGCAACGGCAACTCGAACAGCAACGGCAACAGCAACTCGAACAGCAATGGCAACTCTAATAGCAACAGAAACACCAACGGCAACTCGAACAGCAACAGCAACGTGGATGACGCAAGACGCGACGCCATGGGGTGGGGCAACAGCAACTCGAACAGCAATAGCAACTCGAACGGCAACAGAAACTCGAATAGCAATTCGAACGGCAATAGCAATAGCAATAACAGCAACTCCAACAGCAATGGCAACAACCGGAATGTGCAGCCCGTCCTCCTCGACCTAGACGGCGATGGGGTGCAGGTTACCGAGTTCAGCCGCTCGACCCGGTTTGTCGATGGGGGCACTGGCCTGCAGCATCGGACGTCCTGGGCGGCGGCGGGGAATGGTGTCCTCTTTTTCGACGTGGGCAATGACGGGCTGATCACCGAAGAGCGGGAGTATGTCTTTACCGAGTGGAGCCCGACGGCGGCGGGGGACCTTGAGGCGATCCGGGCGGTCTGGGATACCAACGGCGATGGCAAGCTGACCGCGGCGGATGCCGATTTGCCAAGTTCAAGGTGATGGTCACCAATGCCGACGGCTCGACCACGGCGATGTCGCTGGCAGCACTTGGGATCACCGAGATCAACCTGACTGCGGATGCGACGAACATCGTGTTGCCGGACGGATCGGTGATCACCGGGCAGACGATCTTCACCCGGTCAAACGGGACGACGGGGACGGTGGCGAACACGACCCTGGTGCGGGAGGTGGACGGGCATCGGGTGGTCGAGGTCACCTCGACCGACGCATCCGGCAACCGGGTGGTGGTGTCGACCGGCTATGAGGCCGATGGATCGGTGGCCTTCGTCGTGAAGTCGGTGACGAACCCGGCGGGGACCCTGGTCACCAACAGCTATGACGACAATGGCGACGGAGTGGTCGACCGGGTTCAGGTCATCACCAAGGTCACGAACCCGAACGGCAGCAAGTCTGAGACGGTGGTCAACAAGCAGGGCGCTGATGGGGCCACGGCGATCACGGTGAACCGGATTGTCACGACGACGAGCGCGGACGGCAAGGTGGTGACCGTCGAGCGGGATTCCGAAGGCGGCGGCTGGTTTGACCAGCGCGAGGTCCGCACGACCCATGCGGATGGCAGCCGGACGACGGTGATCAGCGATCTGGCGCAGAACGGGACCGTGATCCGCGGATCGAGCGAGACGGTGTCGGTGAACGGCTTGACCCGGTCGGAAGGCGTGGACCTTGACGGGAACGGCGCGGCGGATACGACGACGACGCATGCCATCGTGATTGCGGCCGACCAGAGCCGGACCGAGGTGACCTCGGTGACCAATGGCAACGGCTCACTTCGGGGGAAAGAGACGGAAACGGTCAGCGCCAATGGCCGGGTGCGGACGGTGGTTTCGGATCTGGACGGCGATGGCGACACCGACCGGACGGATGAAAAGTCGGTCACCGTGGCGGTTGGCGGGGCGACCACGTCGGTCGCGACGGTGAAGAATGGCAACGGGTCGCTGCGCAGCACATCGACCGTGGTGCAATCGGCGGACACGCTGGTCAAGACGACGACCAGTGACGTTGATGGCGATGGGGATACCGATCTGACCGTTGCGGAAACGGTCGTGATCAATGCCGATACCAGCCGCGTGACGACGGTCACCATGACCAACGGTGACGGATCGGTCCGGGGGAAGCAGAAGGTCACGCTTGGGGCGGACAAGGTTACCTCTGAAACCTGGACTGACCTGAACCAGGACGGGATTTTCCAGGCAACTGATCTCGTGACCTCGGTCACGGTGAACGCCGGCACGCAGGCACGGACCGAAACGATGTGGGCGCGCAATGCAGATGGGTCGGTGCAGGCAAAGACCGTTGCCGTGACCAGCGCAAACGGGCTTTCGGTGACCTCGACGCTGGATGCGGATGGGGATGGGGATACCGATACGGGCATTTCGGACGTGACGGTGCTTGCGGGCGGGGTTGCGACGCGGACCGTGCAGGTGACGAACCAGAACGGGACCCTGCGGTCGAAAGAGGTGACGATCACCAGCGCGGACGGGCTGACTGTCACACGCAAGGTGGATATCGACGGCAACGGCAGCTTTGACCGGCAGACCGTCAGCACCCGGTCCACCGCCGTTGATGGCAGTGTGACGCGGATCGTTTCAGACTTCGCCGGCAATGGCACGACCTTGCTGGGACGGACACAGTCGGTCGAAAGTGCGGATCGGCGGACCCAGACGGTCAGCATTGATGCCAATGGCGATGGCGCCTGGGACCGTACTGTCTTGAGTGTCGAGGCGATCAACGGATCGAAAACCACCACGGAAACCGCTTTCAGCCCCAATGGAACCATCCTGGCGCGGTCGGTCACGACGACGAGTGCAAACGGCCTCGTGTCCACTTCAACCGTTGATGCCAATGGCGATGCGGTCACCGAGACATCCGTTTTGCAGACGCTTGTCCTGAACGCAAATGGCAGCCGGGTGCTGACCAGCGATGTGAACAACGGCGATGGGTCGAACCGCACCCTGTCCACCACCACGACCAGCGATGACGGGCTTGTCGTTACGGTTGCCAGCGATCTGAACGGCGACAATCTGGCGGACCGGGTCTCAACCTCGGTGACCGTGCTGGACGCCGCGGGCAGCGTGACGGACACCCGTCAACTGAAGGCGCAGAACGGCGCGGTGCTGAGCCAGACCCAGACCACGGTCAGCGATGATGCGTTGGTAAAGATCACGCGCATGGACGCGGACGGGGATGGGGACTTTGATCTTGTTTCGACGCAAACGGTGACCTTGCTGGCTGATGGCGGCCGCACCGTCACGGAAGAATTGCGGACGGATACCAATGTGCTGCGCGCCAAATCGGTCACCACGACATCGGACGATGGGCGGGTTGTCACCTCGACCATCGACGGGAACGGCGATGGCGTGACAGATTCCACAGCAAGCCGCGTTGTCGCGAACAATGGCACGATTACCACGGTAACCAGTCAGCTTTCGGTCAGCGGCGCGCTGGAAAGCCGGACACAATCGGTCACCAGCGATGACGGTCTGAGCACCCTGTCGCAATGGGACCGCAACGGCGACGGTGTCTATGAGCGGCAGACCAGCAGCCTTGCGGTCTTGAACGCAGATGGTTCGACCACGGTCACCAGCACGGGCAAGGGCAGCAACGGCGTGACCTATGTCCGGTCGACCCTGGTCACAAGTGATGACGGGCTGACGCAGACCCGGTCGGACGATCTTGACGGCGATGGCACCAACGAATTTGTGCAACTGTCGACGCAAAGCCTGGCCAATGATGGGGTTTTGACCGCAACGGTTGACCGCCGCGCGGAAAACAACGCGCTGATTGAGCGCGTCACCCAAGTGACAAGCGCGGACCAGCGCAGCGTGACCCGGTCGACCGACCTTGATGGCAATGGTGTCAATGACCGCGTCACGGTCACCACCATCGCCGCCGCCGGGCTTCAGACCGCAACGACGACGTTCCTGTCATCGGGCGGCGTGCTTGAAGGGCGCTTTGTCGCAACCGTTTCGGGCGACGGGCTGGTCAGGTCCACGGCGCATGACACGAACGGGGATGGGCGTGTCGATCTTGGCATGACCGACCAGACCACACTGGCCGCCGATGGATCAGTTGCCCGCGTGATGACCTACACGAATGAGCGCAACCAGATCCTGGGGCAAGAAAGGTCCTTTGCCAACGACGATGGGACCTATTCGACACAGGCGATTGACCTGAACGGCGACCGGGTTTTTGAATTCACGACGGAATCAACCAAGACCTATGATGCGAATGGCGATGTCCGCTGGCTGCAGACCACGGCGGACGCGACGGGCGACAGCATTTCCGAGATCCTGACCACGACCAGCGGCAATGGCCTGCGGTCGACCGTGGCGACCGATTTCTCGGGCGACGGCAACGCGGATCGTACTGTCACCATGACGCGGTTGGCCGATGGCAGTTGGACCGGGACGGACACGCTCTACTTCCCTGGCAACAAGCTTTCCCAAGAGATCGTGCAATCGATGTCGGCGGACGGCCGCACGTTGACCACCACCTTGGATCTGACCGGTGATGGCAGCATCGACCGCAGTTCGGTGGCGGTCACCGACCTTTCGGGCAATCTGCAAGTCGACCACAAGGACGTTCGACTGGACGGCAACCGCAGCGCGCTGATCATCGAAAAACGCTCGGCCAACGGGATGCAGACCTCATTCACTTTTGACGTCGACGACGACAATAAAAGCGATTTCGCCCGTCTGACCGACATGAAGTACAACCTTGATGGCAGCAGCGTCGAGACGTTCCGCGAGATCTATGAGGCGAACACCGCGCTTTACGGGACCTACGGCGCGAAGAAGGTGGTTTACAGCGAGGTGACGACACGGTCGGCGAATGGCCTGACCGCGAGCACACAGATCGACGCGGATGGCGACGGGGTGGTGGATGCCACGGTGACGGACCAGACCACGATCAACACCAATGGCAGCCGCACCACGGTCAGCGAGACCCGCTATGCCGATGGCACGCTGCGGGCGGGATTCAAGACCACGGTCAGCGCCGATGGGCGGCTGACGACGACGACGGCTGACTATGATGGCAACGGTTTTGCCGACAAGGTTTCGGAAAGCCGGACGCTGGCGGATGGGTCGACCCTGATCACCGACCATTCCTATGGAAAGGGCGGCGCAAAGATTCAGACCTTTGTGCAGACAACCTCGGCCGATGGGCTGGTCACCAAGATTGCGCGGGGCACGACGGAGCAGGTGATCACCCGGTCTGCGGTGGACCCGGCAAGCTATACCTGGGCCAACGGGGTCACGGCATCGACCACGACGACCAATGTGCTCGTCTCGCACCAGATTGATGCCTTGGGGATCGAAACCTGGACGATGACGTCAAAGTGGTACGTCTCGACCACCTTGCAGACCCAGGTCAGCACCGTCCGGCTGGACGCTGAAGCCAAGGCCAAGGTCATTGCCGAAGCGGCGCGGCTGTTCGACACGCTTTTGGACCGTGATCTTGACGTGGTCGAGATCGAGATGCTGGTTCCCAAGATCGCCAACGGTCAGCTTGACAAGGTGGCGCTGGCGACCGAGCTTCTCGCCTCGTCCGAATTCACCACGCGCTATGGCACGTTGTCGAACGCCGAGTTCGTGACGCAGATCTATCTGAACGCGCTGGGCCGCGTGCCCTCGCTGGTTGAACTTAGCGACAACCTGACGGCTTTGGCGGCCAATGCGATCACCCGGGCAAAGTTTGCCGCGGGGGTGTCCGAGGGGATCGAACACGCCGTTGTGGGCAATGGTCACATGTCGACCAACAACTTCGATGTGATCATGAATCCGGCTGTGTTCGAGCGGAGTCTGGATGCGACCTATGTGCGCAGTATCGTTGAGAACCTGGTCGACGTCGTCTATGACCGCGCGGCGACGGCGCAGGAGCTGACCTACCTTAGTGACCTTTTGCTGCGTGGTGTGTCGAACCCCGACAACATCGCAAGGCTGCTGCTTGACGTCCGGGGCGAGATTCAGGGGACGGCGACCAGCAGTCTCCATTTGCTGACCG
This sequence comes from Paracoccaceae bacterium, assembly GCA_012036325.1. Lineage (GTDB taxonomy): Bacteria > Pseudomonadota > Alphaproteobacteria > Rhodobacterales > Rhodobacteraceae > Tabrizicola. Next base: position 12,127 of record JAAUPC010000006.1, on the reverse strand, counting down.
GGGCGGCACTGGTCGAGCAGGCTTTCGTCAACGCGCTGGGCCGCCAGCCGATGGCGACCGAGCAGGCAACCTGGGAAGCGCATCTGTCCTCGGGGCGGATCACGGTAGAGCAGTTCGTCGCCTCGCTGGCGCAAAGCATGGACCATCTTTCGGTGGGCCCGACTTCGGTGGCGACGGTGGTGCCGGTGGTGACCACCCAGACCGGAACCAGTGCCGCGAACACGCTGACGGGCGGCGTCGGGCAGGACCTTCTCAACGGGCTGGAGGGCAATGATGTCCTGGTCGGCGGCAACGGTGCGGATCGGCTGGTCGGGGGCACCGGGGCTGATGTCCTGTGGGGTGGCGTGGCCAGTGCGGCAGCTGTTTCCAACGGCTCGGACACCTATGTCTGGTCGAAGAATGACGGCAACGACACGATCAATGACTGGGGTCAGTCGCAGCTTGAGACCGATACCCTGAACCTGACCAACGTAACCTCGACAGAGGTGACGCTGACCGCTTCGGGCACGGACCTTCTGGTCACCGTGGTGCCGACGGGCGAGGTGATCCGGATCGATGAACGCTATCAGAATGCCGCGTACAGCTATGGGATCGAGCAGATCACCTTCAGCGACGGCGTGACATGGACGCTGAGCGATCTTCTGGCGAAGGCGCGGTTGAACGGGGATGCCGCCGCCAACACGCTGACCGGCACGGCCTATCGTGACAACCTTTACGGGTTGGATGGCAATGACGTGCTGAATGGCGGCGACGGCGATGATGTGCTAGTCGGCGGTCTTGGGGTCGATTCCGTGAACGGCGGCAATGGCGGCGACACCTACATCTGGCAGCGCGGTCAGGGCGGGGATATCATCACCGATGCCGGCGCCTCGTTGACCGAGATTGACACCCTTGTGCTAAGCGACGTTCTGTCCACGGACGTCACGCTGAACCGGATATCGGGGTCGGCCGACCTTCGGTTTACGGTGGACGCCGTGGGCGCGAACCCGAGTGAGTTGATCCGGCTGGTCAACCAGTATCAGAACATCGCCACGGGCACCGGGATCGAGAAGGTGGTCTTTGCCGATGGGGTGGTCTGGTCGCTGACCGACCTTCTGAACATCACGCGCACCTCGGGCGGATCGGGCAACGACAGCCTGCAGGGCACTGCCTACCGCGATTATGTCCTGGGCTTCATCGGAAATGACACGCTGAACGCGCTTGCCGGTGACGACAGGCTGAGCGGTGGAACCGGAAATGACCTGCTGGACGGCGGCACGGGCAGCGATGTCTATGACTGGCTGAACGGCAACGGCAACGACACCATCAACGACACGGGCGCTTCGCTGGTCGAAGTGGACGAACTTTATCTGCAGAATGTCGCATCGGCCAACGTCACCCTGACCCGGGCGAATGGCAGTTCTGACCTGGTGATCAGGATCGGCACGACCGAGACGATCACCGTCAAGAACCAGTTCCTTGCCCCGACCTCTGGCGTCGGGCTGGAGCGGATCCGCTTCAATGATGGGGCGATCTGGTCGCTGGCGGATATCCTGGCGCGGACGCGGTCTGACGGAACGACCCTGGCCGAAACCCTGACCGGATCGGCGCAGCGTGACAACCTTTACGGTCTGGCCGGAAACGACACACTGAATGGCGGAGACGGGAACGACCTCTTGGTCGGCGGGCTGGGCGTGGATTCGCTTGCCGGGGGCAACGGCAGCGACCTGTACGAGTGGAGCAAGGGCGACGGCAGCGAGACGATCAACGATGCCGGTACTTCGCTGACCGAAGTCGACACGCTGGTGCTGCGTGACGTCGCCTCAACCGGCGCTGTGCTGGGCAAGTCGGGGGTCAACCTTCTGGTGACGGTCCCGCAGACGGGCGAGGTGATCACCGTCCTCAACCGGTTCTCTGCCGTCGCGGGCGGTGCGGGCATCGAGGCCATCGAGTTTTCAGATGGCGTGGTGACGCGCGTGCTTGAGGGTCCGGTCGCCACCGTGGCGACGACAGGCACCACGGCTGCCGAAGCACTGACCGGCTGGGCCTATGCCGACAGCCTTTCTGGTCTTGGCGGCAATGACACGCTGACCGGCAACGATGGCGCGGATACGCTGGTTGGCGGCGCGGGCGTGGATTCCTTGGTCGGCGGCAACGGCGGCGACCTTTACGTCTGGACCAAGGGGGACGGCAACGACACGATCAACGACGCTGGCACCTCACTGACCGAGGTTGACCGGTTGAGCCTGACCAATGTCGCCTCGACCGACGTTGCCTTGAGCCGCGTCAACGGCAGTGCCAACCTTCTGGTAAGGGTGGTCAGCACGGGTGAGGTGCTGACAATCCTGAACCGGATGACGGCGGCGGTCGCGGGCACAGGGGTCGAGACGATCAGTTTCAGCGACGGGGTGACCTGGACGCTGGAGGAGATGCTGGCCGCAACCCGGCTGGATGGAACGGCGTCTGCCGAGACGCTGACCGGCACGGCCTACAAGGACAACATCTATGGCCAAGCCGGGAACGATGTGCTGAACAGCGGCGACGGTGACGATGTGCTGGTCGGCGGCCTTGGGATCGACGCGCTGAACGGATCGAATGGCAGCGACGTTTATGAATGGTCGAAGGGGGACGGCAACGACGTCATCAACGACGCCGGGGCTTCGCTGACCCAGGTGGATACGCTGGTCCTGAAGAATGTCGTGACGGCGGATGGCATCCGGATGAACCGCCAGAACGGCACGACGGACCTGACGATCCTGATCGAAAGCACGGGCGAGACGATCAGGGTCGTGGGCCAATATGCCAACGTCGCCGCGGGCACTGGGATTGAGCGGATCGTTTTCGCCGACGGTCTGGTCTGGACGCTGGACGACATCCTTGAACGGGTGCGCGTGTCGGGCGGGTCGACGAATGATGCCATCAATGGCACGGCCTATGATGACAACATGTGGGGGTTCCTGGGCAACGATGCGCTGACCGGCGGACTTGGCGATGACTCGCTTTATGGTGGCGAAGGGAATGACACGCTCGATGGTGGGGCGGGGAATGACTACTATGAATGGCGGATCATTGATGGCACCGACTCCATCACTGACAGCGGCACGTCGCTTTATGAATATGACATCCTGAAGATCACCAGCGTCGCGCCCGGCGCGGTGGACATGTACCGCTTGAGCGGGTCAAACGACCTGCGGATCGAGGTTGACAACGGCCTGGGCGGCAAGGTCACGACGATCGTGCGCAACCAGTTCGCGAACCCGGCCTCAGGGGTGGGGATTGAAGGGATCCTGTTTGCCAACGGAACGATCTGGAGCCGCGCCGACATCCTTGCCTATACCGGCCTTTATGGCACGGGGACCAACGCCAACAACTTTGTCGGCTCTGTTAGCAACGACAGGAACTATGGTCGCGTCGGCAATGATACACTGGACGGCCTTGCCGGGGATGACACGCTGGTAGGCGGCAGCGGGGCCGACAAGATCTATGGCGGCGCCGGGTTCGACCAGACCTCATACTACGGCGAGGCCACGCAAGGGGTGATCGTCGATCTGCGCGTGACCACGGCGCAGACCGGGGTCGCTGGCGGGATCGAGGTTGGCGACATCATCCAGGGCATTGAGTGGCTGGAGGGCACCGCCTTCGAAGACACGCTGTACGGGAATGACGAGTCCAACACGCTGACCGGGCGCGAAGGGGCCGACGTGATCCAAGGCTTTGACGGCTATGACCGGATCTATGGCGGATCGGGCTGGGATACCATCTACGGCGGCGACGGCGCGGACGATATCCGTGGCGATCACAACTCGGACAACCTTTACGGCGGCGCGGGGGGCGACACCATCGAAGGCGGCAGCTTCCACGACCTGATCTATGGCGGCACTGGTGATGACATCATTATTGCAGGGACCGGGAACGACACGCTGTGGGGTGAGCAAGGGGCGGACACCTTCCACTTCGCCGATGCCCTGTTTGAAAACGACGCGGTCATGGACTTTCAGGACGGGGTCGACCGGATCTGGTTCGCGGCGACGGTGGCGGATGATATCAGCGACTTCGCGATCACCGGGAACGGTACGGCAAGCGTTACCCTGACGATCGGGGCCAGTTCACTGGTGCTGAACGGGCTGGCGCCGATCACCTTGACGGCCGACGACTTCCTGTTTGCCTGAGGCACCGCGTTACGCAGTTCGGGTGGTGATGCGTGCAGGTGACGGGAAAGCCGGGGTCCGGCCGGGCCAAGTTGCGGGCGGCCGGCGCGCCTTGCCGGGGCTGGTGCTGGCGACTGTGCTTTTGGCATCGTCGTCGGCGTGCTGTGGCTGACTGGCCCGCTTCAGATGCGGCAGGTCTATGACCGGGTGCTGGGGAGAGGCTCCGGGGCGACGCTGGTCGCGTTGTCGACACTGGTCCTGGGGCTTTTCCTTGCGATGGGTATCCTTGAACATGCCTGCGGCAACGGAACGGCCGTCATCGGCGCGCGGTTCCAGGCGCGGCTTGACCGGCGTGTCTTCGCCGCGGCTATGTAGCGCCCGGCCGTGGTGCCGAACGACCCTGCCGCCGTGACTGCGCAGCGCGATCTTGAGCCGATCCGGACCTTCCTTGCCTCTCCCGTCTGGCTTGCGCTGATGGATCTGACCTGAACGCCGTTTTTCATCTTTCACCCGCTCTTGGGCTGGCTGGTCTTGATCTGCGTCACCTCTCTTCATCAATTCGTCTCGGCCACCGCACAGAAAGAGGCGGGACGGGCTTGGTCCCGGCGGAACGGGTGGTCTGAACGCGACCAGACAGCCGCGGCGGGCAGGAAGCCGACGCTGATCTGTCCCAAAGAGGCGTGCAAGGCCCCTTCCCTTCCAAGGCGTTCGCAGTGTGGTTTGCACAGGCAATGGTGCGGCGATCTTATCGCCGCACCCGCTTGCCCTTCTGCCAGGCCGGGGGCAGGTCGCCGGCCATGATGCAGCCGTAGGGGTCGATGCAGTCGACCACCTCCGCCAAGCCATACTCGGCGATCTGGCTCATCACCTTGTTGGCCTTCTTGTAGCTGGACGGCAGTTCTGACGCATCGACCGCCCCGGCGTGGAAGCGGATGTCGAGGCCTTGCGTTTCCGCCGCCAGCATCTGGTCGGGCGTGACGCTGCCCATCCGGCGCTTGTGTTCCGAGCGCGAGAAGTTGCGCCCTGCCCCGTGCGGCGCGAACCCCAGCGCATGACCGGCATCCTTGCCGCGCACCACCAGCACGGGCTCGGCCATGTTCAACGGGATCAGCGTCAGCCCCGTCGTGTCCGCCGCATAGTCGCCCCAAGCCGGGGTCGCGCCCTTGCCGTGATAGTACAGGTCCCCGCGACGGAAGACGAAGTTGTGCTCGTTCCAGAAGCGGTCACCCGGGCTTGCGCGCAGGCGTTCCACCACCGACTGGTGCAGGGCGTTGTGGTTGGCCTTGGTCCAGCGGCGGATCACCTGCAGCGCGTCCCAGTAGTCGCGCCCCTCGGCGGTGTCCGCCGGAATCCAGGCGTTCTGCTTCAACGTCGCGGGTGAAAGCTCGCGCCGGAAGCGTTCGGCGACCTCCATCCCGTGCTTGTAAAGCAGCCCCCCCGGCCCGCGCGAGCGTGGTGCGTGACCATCGACACCCGCCCTGTCGCGCGGGACCGCCCGATGAACAGGAAATGGTTCCCATCGCCTTGCGTGCCCATATGCGCCTGGGCTGCATGAATCATCCGCCCATCCTTCAGGAAGGGGTTGCTGCGGAACTCATCCATCAGGTCCAGGGACACCGTGTAGCGGTTGCCCTGGTCCCGCCCGCCGGGGCCGAAATGGGTGATGGCGCTGGCGGCATCCAGCGCGGCCTTCGGGTCCACGTGCCCCAGGTCTGTGATCATTACCGAACAGCAGATGTCGGCCGAATGCATCCCCGGATGGATCGCGTTCCGGGTGGCCACCACGCCGCCCACCGGGATCGTCCCCAGGGGACCAGCCGGGCAGGCGTCGGGCATGATGGAACCGGCAACAGCGGTCGGGGTCTTCAGGACCTCGGTCATCGTGGCGGTCACGTCGGAGAGGTTCTTCTGTTCGTCCGGGTCTTCCGCGCGGATGTTCACCTCCAGCTTGATTGCGCCTGTGGGGTGCAGGTCAATCCGCGGCGGCGGCAGGTCGGCGGACAGAAGGGTGCGCACGGCCTCGCGGTCGGCACCTTCCGACAGCGCCGCATTGGCACGTTCGATCAGCGCCGGAAAGGCGCGGCTGGGCCGGTGGCCCCAGGCTTTCAGGTCATCCCCGGTAATGGGGGTCATTGCATCCATCATCATCTCATTCACTCACATCTTAAGCCCCGGCGACAAGGGTTTGGCGACACGTCGTGCTCTATCCGCTGAGCTACGCACCCACAGATGGAGGGCGCGGCGGGATTCGAACCCGCGACCACGAGGGTGACAGCCTGTAGTGCCGCACGGCATTCGCCGGGGTGTTTCGGGTCCAGGGGACAAGGGTCTGGGCAGACAGTTTTCAAGACTGTAATCCGCCCGGCATTCCCCCGGGATATTTCTGGCTGGAGGGGAAGGGTTCGAACCCTCGACCATCGGGACCAAAACCCGCTGCTCTGCCAACTGAGCTACCCTCCAATCGGGCCGGGGCGACAAGGATGAAGAGACCATGGGAACCCCGGCCACACCGATGACCGCCTGCAAGGTGGGGGCTTGAACCCCACAGGTTTTCCCAAAGTTGAGCTGTAGTCCCTTCGGCATTCGCCCCGGTATTCGGGTCCGGCGACCAAGGTGGCAGGACATTTCCCTGAGCTACGCTTGCGCGGCGCGAGTTGAACGCGCGACCTCCGGTTTCCCGGCGCTCTGACCCTGTAGTCCTGCCGGCATTCGCCGGTGTGTTCTCCTTATGCTTGGCCCCGGCGACAAGGGTCTGCGACACGCTCATGTGCTCTACCAGACTGAGCTACGCGCCGTTCCCTTCCGGGTGACGACACGGCGGGAGTCGAACCCGCGACCACAAGATTACTGTAGTGCCGCCAGCATTCGCCGGGGATTGGGGTCCCCCCCGCCCGAAGGCCGGAGGGGGTTTAGAGTTGCACCGCCCGGATTTCCCCGACCCAGTGGTCGGGACCCATCCGGCCGTCCGCGAAGGCGGCGATCTGGTCGAAGACCGCGTCCGAGAAGCCGCCGATGTTCAGCACGTCTTCCCGTTCCATGGCCTGCGACGTGCCGTAGGGCTGGATGTCGATGCAGACCAGTTTCGCGCCCCTGTTGCGGGCCTTGAGCCGGGTCCATTCCGCCATCATTGCCGTCGCCTGCCCGCCCTGCCGACCGTCGACCCAGGACTCGTTGTCCGAGACGAAGATCACCAGGTCGGGTGCCAGACCCGCCTTGTTCAGCGCCTGAAGCGGGGCCGAGCAGTTGGTCCCGCCCCCTCCCAGCGCCGCGAGTTTCTCGGCGTTGGTCAGTATCGTGTCCCGCGCCTCCAGAGCCACGTCACGCACGCCCACCTCGAACGGCAGGACCCGCGCGCCGGGGTTCTTGCGAACCACCGCCGCCGCGACCAGGGCCGCCACGTCGATGCAGCGCACCGCAGTCGTGGCCCCCTTGCGGAAGCCCGTGACGGGCGAGGACATCGAGCCGGACACGTCCGGGCAGACCGCGACCGACCCCTGCAGCACCGGCACGTTGGAGACAGAGGCCTCCATCGCGTCGTGCAGCGCATCGCGGAGCCGTGGGTCCACCCCGGCCCCAAGCGCCCAGAGGGTCGCCAGAAGCTGGTAGGGCATCGCCTTGGCTGCCTTGATGCGGGCGGGGTCTCGCAGCGTGGCCGCGACTTGCTCCACCGTTCCGGGCACCGTGAAGGCCCCCTTGCGGTCCAGCATGTTCAGCCCCTGCCGCATCACCGCCCAGGAGGCCCGGCCCGCCACTTCGGCCCATTGTTCGGGCGTCAGGGTCAAGTCGGACAGCATCTGGAACGGCACGTCCGGCACAGTGGTCGTGGCCCCGGCGCGGAAGGCGATCAGGTCCTGCACGACTTGCGGCAGTGCCGCCGTGTCGGCCGGTTTCCCGATCGCCCAGGCATAGAACGCCGCCCGAGACGCCGTCTCTGGCTTCGGGTGCACCATCCGGATCACATCGGCCAGCGACGGATCGTTCCCGACCATCGCCGCCATCAGCTGCGCATCCGTGGCCCCGTTCAGCCAGCCCTGCACCATCGCCTTCGGGCGCGAGCCGAGCGACTTGCGCCCCGTGCGCCCCGACCGCAGGATCTGCACGAAGGTCCGCAGCATCTTGCCCGAGGTCACGACCTGCGGGAAAGCAAGCGCAAAGAGCGCCGGGTCGCGGCTGGCCAGCACCGCCAGAAGCAGCGCGGACGTGTCCTTCATGTGCCCCTTGGCGCGGACATGGACGGCGCTTGGCCACGAACATGGGCTCCACCGCCTCGGCTGCAGCGCCCAGCGCGGTCACTTCGGCCTCGGCATCCTGGTAGAACCCGCCCCCGATGGTGCCGGTCATCGCCAGCTGCGCCAGCTTGTGCTCGGCATCGTAAGCATAGGCCTTGGTCCCGTGGGCAGTCTGGGCGGTTGCTTTCGGCAGCAACCGCCCCGCCACCAATGCAAACACGGATTTGTTTGCCATGATCGTCTCCCCTCTGTTTTGCCAGGTCTTTGTGGCTGAAAACACAGGTTGCTGGAAGAATTTCGGGAATTTCGCTTAAGTATATGATGATGAATAGAAAAACTGCAGAATCACGCGGCTTGCCGGGACATGGTGCTATACTGTAGGATCGTAATTTATCTGAGCGGATAAATTCCATGCGCAACGTCGTCATCGGCTTCCTTGGCACCCAGCTGGACATGGGCAAGCGGCGTGAGTGGCGCCCTTCCATTCAGCTGTGCCAGCACCCCGGTTTCCCGGTCGACCGGCTGGAACTGATCCACGACAGCCGACACTATCACCTTGCTTGCACTGTCGCCGCTGCGGTCGGGCGCGTCTCGCCGGAAACCGAAGTCCGTCTGGTCAACCTGAACATGGCCGACCCTTGGGACTTCCAGGAGGTCTACGGCAAGCTTTACGACTTCGCCGCCGACTACGGCTTTGACGAAGATCGCGAGCGGTATCATGTCCACCTCACCACCGGCACGCATGTGGCGCAGATCTGCTGGTTCCTACTGACCGAAAGCCGCCATATCCCGGCGCGGCTGATTCAGACCGGCCCCCCGCGCGACGGGGCGAACCGCAAGGCACGCTGGATGTCATCGACCTGGACCTGACGCGCTACAACGCCCTGCAGCGCCGGTTCGAGGTGGCGCAGCGCGAGCACTCGGCCCTGCTGCTTGGCGGTGTCGAGACCCGCTCGCCCGCCATGCTGGCTTTGGCGGAACGGCTGGACCTTGTCGCAGGCAGCACCGATGCGCCGATCTTTCTTGTCGGTCAGCCGGGAACGGGCAAATCGGCCCTCGCCTCGCGGCTGCATGAGCTGAAGCTGGTGCGGCGCCGGGTGAAGGGCCGCCTTGTGCAAGTGAACTGCGCCACCTTGCGGGATGGCGCGCTTGCCGCGCTTCTTGGCCACCGGCGGTCGGGACCGGGCAACGACCGGCCCGGCTTTTTGCGCGAAGCTGACGGTGGCGTCCTCTTCCTTGACCAGATCGACGACCTGCCGTCTGAGGCACAGGCTGCGTTGCTGCAGGTCCTGGAAACGGGGCGCTACTGTCCATTGGGATCCGAGGCCGAGGTTTCGGCCCGCTTTCATCTGGTCGCCTCTGCCAGTCAGGACCCCGGTGCGCTGGTCCGCTCCGGCCGCCTGCGGGCAGACCTGCACGCCCGGTTGTCGCAGTGGCAGTTCCGCCTGCCGCCACTTGCCGAACGGCGTGAGGATATCGAGCCGCTGCTTTTGCATCTGATGGCCGCAAGCGAACGCCAGCTTGACCGCAAAACCGGCTTCAACGGTGATGCCCTTTCGCGCTATCTGCGCTTCGCCCGTGATCCGGCGACGCCCTGGCCGGGCAATATGCGCGATCTCCAGGCCTCTACCTTTCGCCTTGCCGTTCTGGCCGAGAGGGGGCGGGTTACCCTGGCCATGGTCGAAGCCGAGATCACGCTGCTGGCTGCCCAATGGTCCGCAGCCGGGGCCGACCTTGACGGCGACCTTCTGGCCGAGGTCCTGCCCGACCCCGCGGGGCTTGACCTGTTCGACCGCGTCCAGCTGGCTGCGGTCATCCGGGTCTGCCGGCAATCCGCCAATCTCTCTGCCGCCGGTCGCCAGCTTTTCGCCGCCTCGCGCGAAGGCAAGACCAGCCAGAACGATGCCGACCGCCTGCGCAAGTATCTTGCGCGGTTTGATCTGGAATGGGCGGCGGTCACAGGGTCAGGATAGTCGAGCCGGGCATAACCGCGAACCGCAAGACCTAGGCCTGCCTTACCAGCTTGATATCCTGAGTTGCCGCCCATGAGGCAATGTCTTCGCGGCGCAGGGCGGCGGCCATGAGTGCTGGGAACTGGTCCGGGGTGCAGGCAAAGACCGGCACGCCAAGGGCGGCGAAAGCCTCGGCATTGCGGGGGTCAAAGCCTGGCCGTCCCGTATCAGTCAGCGCCAGAAGCGCGATCACATTCACTCCAAGCCCGACGAGCCGGCCGATGCGGGACAAAAGCTCATCGGCATTGCCACCTTCGTAAAGATCCGAGATCAGCACGAGATGCGTTTTCGTGGGTTGCTCGATCCGCTCTTCGCAATAGGCGATGGCGCGGTTGATGTCGGTTCCGCCGCCAAGCTGAACCCCGAACAGCACTTGGACCGGGTCCACCAGATCCTCGGTCAGATCGACGATCGCCGTGTCAAAGCAGACAAGCCGCGTCCGGACCGCAGGGATTGAGGCCATGACCGCGGCGAAGATCGAGGAATAGACAACCGAGGTCGCCATCGACCCCGATTGGTCGACACAAAGCACCACCTCGTCCAGATCGGCCAACCGGCGTTGGCGGCGCTGGTAGCCGATCAGCCGCTCGGGGATCACGGTCTGCAGGTCGGGCTGATAGTGTCGCAGGTTGGCGGTGATGGTGCGCGGCCAGTCGACATCGGCAAAGCGCGGGCGGCTGGTGCGCTGGCTGCGGTCAATCGCGCCCCGGATCGCTTCGGCAGTGCGGCTTTCCAGGCGCTTCAGCAGTTCGGCCACGACCTTGGCGATGACCTGCCGCGCGGTTTCGATCGTCTTGTCGGGCATCACCTTGCGCAGCGCGATGAGGTCCGCCACCAGGTGCACATCCGCCTCGACTGTTGCAAGGAATTCGGGTTGCAGCAGCATCTGACGCAGGCCCTTGCGGTCGAAGGCATCCTTCTGGATCACCTGCACGACCGGTGCTGGAAAGAACTCGCGGATGTCGCCCAGCCAGCGCGCCACGCGTGGGCCGAGCTACCGAGACCAGCCGACTTGGGCTGATCCTCATCGTAAAGCGCGTCAAGCGCCCGGCTCATCCTGAGATCGGTGTCGGTGGCCAGGGCCGCCTCGTCGCCGCCAAGAGCCAGGGCCCAGCGCCGTTTGCGTTCGCTCATGGATAACCTCCGCCGGTCAGGATGCGGGTCAGCATGGCAAGATGCGCTTCCCAGGCCGGGTTGTCTTCGACGGTTCCGGGCTCTGTCGTCCCGCGGCCTGACAGAACGGCTTGGAGCAGCATCTGGCGTTCACTGCGACCCAACTCGGAAAAGACCCGCCGGAAAAGCGGCAGGGCGGCGATGAAATCCTCTTCGTCCAGCGCCAGCATCCAGGCATCGACCGCAGCGCGCAGGGGCGCATCGTGGATCAGCCGTTGGCCGGCCCCCGCAAAGAAGCCTTCGAACCAGGCAGCAGCGTCGGGGACGGGTGTGCCTTGCGACAAGGCAAGGCCGATCCGGACTGCCGCCGTTTCGGACGAAATCTCGGCTGCCTCATACAGAAGCCTGGTCGCGCAGCCGGCGATCTGGCGCGAGGTCGGGGGTGCCGTCGAGAGGGTCGACAGGGCAGCGGTCCAGCTGTCGCGGACCGGACCGGGGAAGTCCGCAAGGGACAGGGCGCGATGGGCCGAGGCCAAGGTGGCAGCGGAACACGCCGACCACGTCTACGTATTTTGGCTGCCTAAATACAGTCCGGAACTCCAATGCGATCGAGGGGTTGTGGGGGCTACCTGAAGCGCTGTGGCTT
>JAAUPC010000324.1 GCA_012036325.1 Paracoccaceae bacterium | reverse complement strand
CAGCCGCGCCGAATGCGGCTGAGGTGGATCTTGCCGCCGTCGCCCCGCCGAGCCGCAAGGAGCGGCGCAAAAAAGCGCGAGAGGCGGCCTCGATGGAAGGCGCGGTCTGCGGGGTGCCCGCGATCAAGGGTGAGGTGATCGCGCCGATCCAGTCCAAGGTTGGCGGGTGCGGGGTGGAAGACCCGGTGCGCGTCACCTCAATCTCAGGCGTGCGGCTAAGCCAGGCGGCGACGGTGGATTGCAGCATCGCCACGGCGTTGAACACCTGGGTGAGTGACGTGGCGCAGCCTGCGTTTGACGGCAAGCTGGCCGAGTTGCAGATCGCCGCGCATTACATCTGCCGCAGCCGCAACAACGTGAAGGGTGCCAAGATCAGTGAGCATGGCAAGGGCCGGGCCATCGACATCTCGGGCTTCATCCTGACGGATGGACGGTTGCTGACCGTGTCGGACAACTACAACCGCACGCTGCGCCGGATTTACAAGGCGGCCTGCGGCATCTTCAAGACGACGCTTGGCCCCGGGTCAGACGGCTATCACGAGGATCACTTCCACTTCGACACCTCGGCCCGGTCGGGCGGGGCCTATTGCCGTTAGCCGCTGGGTGGCAGCATCAGGGGCGCTGGGCCAAGGGGCAGGGGACCAAGCGACATGCGGCCGCCTTCAAGCAGTAGCGGCATCTGCAGAAGGTTTGGGTCGCCACTGTCTTGTGCCAGGGCGGCCAGCATGTTGCCGACGGTCTGCGACAATTCCGGCTTGATGACCCCGGCGGCGACAAGGGCCGGGACAAGGCGCTGGTAATTGGTCACCGCAATGTCGATCCGTCCGGTGGCGAAGCCCTGATCGTCGGGGGCGATCCGGCCTTTGGCGGTGACCGAGAGGTCCCCCCAGGTGACCAGACTGTCTGTCAGGTCCAGTGCGGCCAGCCGGGGGTTCGTGTCCCCGGCAAAGCGGTCAAGGGGTGCTGACGTGGTTGCGGTGGCCAGCACGCGCAGGACGGCGATGGTCGGGGGCAGGCCCGCCTCGGCCACGATCCTTTCGATGGCGGCAGGGTCGGGGGCCAGCCCGGCAATATCCAGCGACAGGATATAGGCGTTGGGCGCGTCGCCTGCATTTGGCACCTCTTCATCGGCGCTGACCGAGGTGACGGCTTTCGCCGCCCCCACAGTCCAACCCGCAGTCGAGGTGGCGGTGAAAGGCCCGCTTTCCACGATCACCGCTGCCAAGGGCACGGCGGTCGCAGGCTTGGCGCGCAGGCTGGCGCGCAGGCCTTCGGCCTTCAGGGTGACCGCCTGATCGGGCAGGGTGACGGTCTGTTCCGGTGGCAGGGCTGCGATGATGTGCCAAGGCTTCCAGGTCATCGCAAAGACCTGGGCGAAGGGCGCTTGCCAGCCGATGCCGCTTTGCGGGTCGGCCAGGCGCAGGCCTTCGACCGTCATGTCGAACCGGTTGGGAAAGCCGGTGACCCGCAGCGCGGTTTTCTCTGCCGTCATGCCACTTGCGGCCTGATCGGCGAACCAGGTTTCCGTCCCCTGCCGCAGCGCGGCGGAGCCGACAATCCAATAGCCTGACCAAAGCAGCGTGGCGAGGACCAGCAGGAACAGAAGCTTGCGCATCGGCGGGCCTTTTCATTGTGACATGACCCGTGTTTACAGGGCGAATGGATGAAGAGCCAGTCACAGCACCGCCAACCTTTCCCTCAGCGCTTTGGGTTTTCGGGTATGGATCGCTGATATGGGACCCAGGCTTTGCCATCGCTGAACGCCGCATCGCCCGGGTGAACGGCTGGCACCGCAGCTTTTGCATGCGGTCGATCCACCATGCGGCACGCCCGAGGCTCCTGGTTTGGTGCTGGCCTTGGACCGGGCCGAGGGGGCGGCTTGCGACGGGGTTGCCTTCCGCGTGGCCCCAGGGGCCGAGGCAGAGACGGTCGCGATGTTGCGCGCTCGGGAGTTGGTCTCGTCCGCCTATCTGGAAACCACGCTGCCGGTGCTGACGGCGGATGGCCCGGTGCAGGCGCTGACCTATGTCATCGATCCGGACCATTTGCAGTATTGCCACCTGGGCCTTGACGAACAGGCCCGCATCATCGCGGGTGCCACCGGCGGGCGCGGGCCGAACCGCGATTACCTGTGGGCGACCGCGAGCCATCTGGCCGAGCTTGGCATCGCCGACCCCGATCTGGAATGGTTGGCCGCGGAAGTGCGCCGCCTCATTTGACATAGTCTTGTTGCGATGTTGGCCTTTTGCTTGGCAGATGGCGTTGTCCTGCTACTGTGCGGTTCAGGCAGGAGCAGAGGGCAGTCATGTCCGATCGGAAAGACGGATGGCGGATCAACGGATTTCGGATCAACGGGTGGCAGAGGTTACGACCACCTTCAGCCAGCCGATTCGCGCGATTACCACCATGCTTCTTGTCTGCCTGCTGGTTGGCTCTGGCGCCTGGCTGATCCATGGCCAGATCATCGACATCCTGCGCACCAATCCGCTGCTCAACGGGCTGATCGCGTTGGTCTTTGTCGTTGGGGTGCTGACCTGCTTCTGGCAGGTCTGGATTCTGGCGCAGTCGGTCTACTGGATCGAGAATTTCGTGCGCGGCACTCCAGGGGCCGAGGATGACCCGCCGCCCCGGCTTTTGGCGTCACTGGCCACGCTGTTGCGGTCCCGTTCGGCGCGGACGGCGATTTCGGCCAGCTCCTCCCGGTCGATCCAGGAATCGGTCGTCCAGCGGATTGATGAGGCGCGGGATATCACGCGCTATCTGATCAACCTTCTGGTTTTCCTGGGCCTTCTGGGCACTTTTTGGGGCCTGGCCACTACGGTTCCGGCGGTGGTGGAGACGATCAGGTCGCTGGCCCCGCAAGAGGGCGAAAGCGGGCTGGATGTGTTCGGCAAGCTTATGGGGGGGCTGGAAAGCCAGCTTGGCGGGATGGGGACGGCGTTCTCGTCCTCCCTCCTCGGGCTGGCGGGGTCGCTGGTGCTGGGGCTTTTGGAGCTTTTCGCGGGCCACGGGCAGAACCGCTTCACGCGGGAACTGGAGGAATGGCTGTCCTCGATCACCCGGCTTGGCTTTGCCGGGGACAGCGAGGGGGGGGATGCCTCTGGGCTTGGCGCGGTGATCGACCACATGGCCGGGCAGATGGAGCAGTTGCAACTGCTGCAGGAACAGGCCGAGGCGGCGCGCGCGCAGTCAGACGCGCGGATGGCGGAACTGGCGGTCGCCTTGGCACGGCTGTCATCACAGCTTGAGGCAGAGAAAGGCCAGGCCGCCAGCCTGACGCGCATCGCCGAGGGCCAGGACCGGATGATTGCGGCGATGACCTCGGACGAAGGCGGGGGCGGTGGGGGCGATGCTGAGGCCCGGATGCGGCTGCGGTCGATCGACGTGCAGCTCTTGCGGATATTGGAGGAAATGGCGGCCGGGCGGCAGGAAACGCTTGCCGACCTGCGGGCCGACATCTCGGCCTTGACGGCGGCGATCCGGCAGCTTGGCCGCAGCACGGGGCGGGGCTGACAGATGCGCAGTGCCCGGCGGCGTGACAGTTCGATCATCTGGCCGGGGTTCGTTGATGCGGTGACGACGCTTTTGATGGTGCTGATGTTCGTGCTGACGATCTTCACCATCATGCAGTCGGTCTTGCGCGACCAGATCACCACGCAGGACACCGAGCTTGACGCGCTGACCGTGCAGGTGGCTGACCTTGCGCGGCCCTTGGGCTGGACGCGCGCGGCGACGGATCTGGAGGGCCAGGTCGCGGCGCTGCGGACCGGCCTTGCGGCGGCAGAGGCCGAAGGGGAACGGCAGGGGGCGCTGATCGCCTCGCTGACCAGTGACCTTGCCGCGCGGGAGGCCGAGCTTGCCGATGCCACGGGGCGGATCACGGATTTCGAGGCGCAGGTAGCGGCGCTGCTGCTGGAGCGCGACAGCGCGGCGGGGCGAGGTGGCAGCGCTTGAGGCCGAGCAGACGCGGCTTCTGTCCGAGGCAGAGGCGATGACCCTGGCTTTGGCCAAGGCGCGGGAAGAGATCGACGCCGCGCTCGACGAGCTCATCGGGCTGCTCGGCTGGGGCGGGTTTTCGGCCCCGTGCGCGTGCGACCCGGCAGGGGCCGCTGTTGCGCATGGAGCACGGTGAACACTGTCGTCCAGGGTCACGCTCGTCGAGAACACGGCGGACGGCATTGCGCCGGCGTTCCAGCGCGACGGATACGTCAAGCCGTCCTCGGTCACACTCGTCGAATCCGGCCGCCTCGGCGCGGCCCTGGTATCGCCACGCTCG
>JAAUPC010000323.1 GCA_012036325.1 Paracoccaceae bacterium | reverse complement strand
CGCCCGGTCGCCAGGGCCTGGGTCAGCTGCGCGGGGTCGATGTCGCCGTCATAGGGATCATAAAGCGCGCCGGTCAGGTCATGCGTTTCGACAAAGGGATAGCGGCTGCGAATATCCTCGGGCGACAGGATATCAAGGTCCATCCCCTGATAGCGGCCCATGCCGACGACCCGTCTGAATTCCAAAAGCCGCTCGTCCGAATGCCCCAGCCGGACCGATCCGGTGACGTGGTAATTCATCGGGTAACCGACCGCTTCCCCAAGGCCCCGGTAAAGACCCGCCGAATAGCGCTGCATGTTCATGATCGACCATGAGGAGGAGAACGTCGGCACATTCCCCGCCGCGTGCCAGGTGGAGCCTGCGGTCAACTCGTTCTTTTCCAGAAGCAGGCAATCGGTCCAGCCCGCCTTGGCCAGGTGATACAGGGCCGAGGCCCCCACGGCCCCGCCGCCGATGATCACCACCCGCGCCTGCGCAAATTCTGCCATGACCGCCTCCTTGACCCACTGTCACTATCCGCTGCCACGCGCCTGCTTTCAATTCGGTGAAACTTGGGCTATTGATCGATAAAGCCGATCAAGACTTTCTTTCTGACCCAAATATCCTCGGGGGGTCCGGGGGGCAGACGGCCCCCGGCGCTTGCCCCAAAGCGCAAGCGTAAACCCATGCAGATCGACCTTCTGGACACCTTCCTTGACCTTGCCGAGACGCGCAGCTTTCACCGCACTGCGGAACGCTTGCGCATCACGCAGTCCACAGTCTCGGCCCGCGTATCAGCGCTGGAACAGGCGGTGGGCTCACGTCTCTTCGACCGGTCGCGCGCGGGCACCGACCTGACCCCCGAAGGCAAGCGGTTTGAGCCGCACGCCCGGGCCCTGCGGCACGAGTGGAACGAGGCGCGGCGCCGGATCCAGATCCCGCATGGGGCGGCGCAACTTCTGCGCCTTGGCATCCAGAACGACCTGGCCGCCGTCTATCTTGGCGACTGGGTGGCCGAGTTCCGCGCCGCCCTGCCCGAGACGGCCTTTTACATCGAGCCGGACTATTCCAACCAGATGTGCGCGGACCTTCTGACCGGCATCCTTGACTTTGCGGTGATGTTCAGTCCCAAGCCCCACCCCGATCTGCATTTTGAAAGCGCGGGCGAGGTGACATATCGCATGGTCTCGACCGACACGCCGCGACTGGCCGCTGTCCGGGCCGAGCGTTTCGTCTTCGCCCATTTTTCCCCGGCTTTTGAGGAGATGCACCGCCAACTGACGCCCGAGCTTGCCGCCTCGCCCATTTCGGTCGGGCAATCGGGGTCGGTGGTGTCCTTGCTGATGGCCATGGGGGGATCGGGCTATGTGCTGGAAAAGACGGCCCTGGCGCTGATCGCAGGGGGGCGTTTCATGGCGGTGGCCGACGCCCCGGACCTGCGACAGCCGGTCTTTGCCGCGCTCCACATCCGCCACCGGACCCAAGGCCTGCACCGCAAACTGACCCAGTTGGTCGCCCGCCATTTTCCGGGCTGAGGCCCTTGCGCGGGCGCGCCCCGTCGGATTTAGTGCACCCCGGCCCCCCCTTTCGTGCCGGGCCTGACCCCTTTGACGCAAACATGTCAGGCCAGCGATGCAGAAGATCCCGTTCAACCGACCGTCCATCCTGGGGCGCGAACTCGCCAATGTGCGGACGGCTGTGGAACTGGGCCAGTTGTCTGGCGATGGGGCCTTCACCCGGGACTGCAACCAGCGGATTGTTGCGCTGACCGGGGCCAAGTCGGCGCTTTTGACCCATTCCTGCACCGCCGCGCTGGAGATGGCTGCCCTCTTGTGCAACCTGGCACCGGGGGATGAGGTCATCATGCCTTCATTCACGTTCGTGTCCACCGCCAATGCCGTTGCCTTGCGCGGTGCGGTGCCGGTCTTTGTCGACATCGACCCAGAGACCCTGAACATCGACCCCGAGGCCGCGGCGCGCGCCGTCACGCCCCGGACCAAGGCGATCTTCGCCGTCCATTACGCGGGCTATCCGGCGCCGATGGACCGGCTTGCCAAAACCGCGCGGGACCACGGGCTTTTGCTGGTCGAGGATGCAGCTCAGGCCCTGGGGTCAACCCTGAACGGGACCCCGGCCGGCGCACTTGGCGACATGGCGGCGTTCAGCTTTCACGAGACGAAGAACATCGTCAGCGGCGAGGGCGGGGCCCTGACCCTGATGCGCCCCGACCTGATCGAGCGTGCCGAGATCATCCGCGAAAAGGGCACCAACCGATCACGCTTCCTGCGGGGGCAGGTGGACAAATACACCTGGGTTGACCTTGGCTCCTCCTTCCTGCCGGGGGAGCTGATCGCGGCCTTCCTGGCCGCGCAACTGGACGAGGCCGGGGCCATCCTGGCCCGGCGGCTGGCGATCTTTGACCGCTATACCGCAGGCTTTCAGGACCTTGAGGGATCGGGCCGCGTCCGCATGCCCCACCCGCCTGCAGGGGTGACCGGCAACGGGCATATGTTCTACATTCTTTTGCGGGATATCGACGACCGGGATGGCTTTATCGCCCATATGCGGGCAGCGGGGATCGGCACGCCGTTCCACTATGTGCCCTTGCATTCCGCCCCCGCAGGCCTGCGCTATGGCCGCGCCGATGGCCCGCTTCAGGTGACCGATGACATCTCGGCCCGGCTGGTCCGGCTGCCGATGTTCTGGGCGCTTGAGGATGCCGAGGTTGACCGGATCATCACCACCGCGTGGGCCTGGCTGACTGCCCCGTTGGGCCAATGAAAGTCATGGCCCTGCCCGTTATCGGCGCGACGGCGCTTGATGCACCAGAAATCACCCGGTGGCCGACCCTTTGGCTCCGATGCCTAGCGGCCCGGGGCCCCGGGCCAATCGTTTTGCCTTAGACTTGCGAAAGAGCCGCTGATGACCCCGCGCTATCTTGTCTTTGCCCCCGGCTACAACCCTGACAGCGGCGGGTCGATCTTTCTGCATGAACTGGTGCATGCGCTGAACACGCTTGGCGCGCCGGCGGCCTTGTGGCCGTTCCACCAGCCGCGCAACGGCAATCCGCTTGGCTATATCCATGCTTTCCTGCGCCGCCCCTCGATCCTGTGGCGCAGACCGCGCTTTCCGATGGCGCCCGGGCGGAACACGCCTGTCGCTTTTCCCTGGCACCTGCGGCGCGATAGCATTGTGGTCTATCCCGAGATCACGCTTGGCAACCCCTTGAGAGCCAGGAACGTGGTGCGCTGGCTGCTGTACCGCCCCGGCCTGCGCGACCCTTACCGCTTTGGCCCGGACGAGATGTTCTTTCGCGCCGGTGAGTTCTGCGATCTGCCGGACCTGACAGGCGGCGCGCCGGATCTGGTTTTGTGGCGGATCAACCCGATCTACCGCAATGAAGGGCGCAAGGACCGCAAGGGGGCCTGCTACATCGTGCGCAAGGGCGAACACAAGCCGCGCATCCCCGAAACGGCGGAGGCCACTCCGATTGACGGTTTGTCCCATGCCGAAATCGCCGAGATCTTCAACCGATGCGAGACGTTCTATTCCTACGATGAGGCGACGTTCTATTCGCAATATGCCGCGATCTGCGGCTGCACCAGTGTCGTCGTGCCAGGGCTTTACAGCACCCGTGAGGAATGGGTGAAGAACCATGCGCCCGGCCGCTATGGCATCGCTTACGGGCTGGACGATCTGGACCACGCCCGCGACACGCAGCACCTGGCCATCAGTAGTCTGCAAGAGCAAGAGGCCGCCGGACTGGAAACGGTGCGCAATTTCATTCGCCTGACCCAGGAACGGTTTGGCTGAGGTCGGGGGCTAAGGTCGGGCGCTAAGATCGGGGGCTGCGCGGCCTAAAAGGTCATCTGCACCCGGTGGCCCGGCGCATGGGCAAGGCGGACATGGGTCACCGGCCCGCCGGTGCCAGTGGTCGTGCGCTCCGCGACCAGAAGGGCGGTGGCTGCGGGAATGCCCAGCACCTCGGCTTCACGCGCGCTGGCCGGTTCTGCGGTAAAGGCGATGTCGCCGGAAACCAGGCTGACATGCGTCACGAGCCATTCGTTGGCGCTGACCCGGGCAAAGTCGGGGCCGGGTTTGGGCAGGATGGCGGGGTTCAGCCAGCGCGTCTCCAGCACATAGGGCCGCCCGTCCGCCATGTGCAGCGTCTCAAGATAGCGCAGGGGGCTGGCCTCGGGCAGGCCAAGCCGGGCGGTGACCGGGATCGGGGCGGGCTGCACCCGGTCGGCCAAGAGGTCAAAGCTGTAGGCCTGTCCGCGCGCCAGCACATCCAGCC
>JAAUPC010000322.1 GCA_012036325.1 Paracoccaceae bacterium | reverse complement strand
CTGGGTGGTGTTCGCGATCAACTTCTTCTGGACGCTCGCGCGGCGGACGAGAAATCCCTCTACGTCGCGATCTGGTTCTACATCGCGACGATCATCACCGTGGCGATGCTCTACATCGTCAACCACCTCTCGATCCCGACGAGCCTCACGCACAGTTACCCGCTCTTCGGCGGCGTGCAGATGCGCTCGTGCAATGGTGGTACGGGCATAATGCGGTAGCGTTTTTCCTAACAACTCCCATTCTCGGTATCATGTATTACTTTTTGCCGAAGGCGGCAAATCGTCCGGTGTATTCGTATCGATTATCCATCGTCCACTTTTGGTCATTGGTGTTCCTCTACATCTGGCTGCCGTACATGATCCTGCCCATCCAGGCGGCCCTGGAGCGGGTGCCGCGTTCGTTGTTGGAGGCCTCGGCGGACCTCGGGGCGAAACCGGCGCGCACGTTCTGGAAGGTCACCCTGCCGTCGATGACGCACTTGACCACCTGGCTGCCGGCGAAGGAGGCAGGCCCGACGATCAACAAGCCAAGCACCGCCGCGCGCTGAAGGAAGGCAAGGATTGGCATGGGGGGCGGTGCGTCAGGGTTGTGCTTGCGTTACCAGGGATGCGGGGACTCGGAACCGATGTCCACCGGCCCGACGACATCGGGGTTGCCGACATTCGTGACGTCGATGCTACCGCTGGCACTCGACGGGCTCTTCACGCCGGCTGAACGGGCATGATGGCGGCCTACATGAAGGGAGTTCGATTCCATGCTGGTCAGCAACCTAGAAACCGCACCCGGGCACCGCATCAGCGCCCACCTCGGCATCGTGCAGGGCAGCACGGTCCGCGCCAAGCACGCGGGCAAGGACATCCTCGCCGGCCTGAAGAACATCGTCGGCGGCGAGCTCAAGGCCTACACCGACCTGATGCAGGAAGCCCGCGCCGAAGCCATGGCCGCCGCCGCCCGCGCCAAATCCGGCCTGCGCAAGGGCTCTTGGACGGTGTTCCGATCAGCTGGAAAGACCTCTTTGACACCGCCGGTATCGTGACCGAGGCGGGATCAGCCCTGCTCAAACACCGCACCCCCACCCGCGATGCCGCCGTCCTGGAAACCGCCACGCTGCAAGGCCTCGTCTGCCTTGGCAAGACCCACATGTCGGAACTGGCCTTCTCCGGCCTTGGCCTGAACCCCGTCACCGCCACCCCCCCCTGCCTGAACGACGACCGCGCCGTGCCCGGTGGGTCCTCTTCGGGGGCGGCCGCCTCGGTCGCCTTCGGCCTCGCCCCTGCCGCAATCGGGTCTGACACTGGCGGCTCCGTCCGCATCCCCGCCGCCTGGAATGACCTTGTCGGCCTGAAAACCACCGCCGGCAGCCTGCCCCTGACCGGCACCGTCCCCCTGTGCGAGGCGTTTGACACCATCGGCCCCCTCGCCCATTCGGTTGAGGATTGCGCCCACCTCCTCGCCGCCCTGCACGGCCAACGCCCCGCTGACCTGACCGGCTCCAGCCTTGCCGGCACGCGCCTCGCGGTTCTGGACAGCATCGCGCTGGACGATCTTCGCGACCGTCCCGCCAAGGGCTTTGACGATGCCACCCAGCGCCTTGCCCGCGCCGGGGCCACCCTCACCCGGATCAGCGCCCCCGAGGTGGCCGAGGCGATGCGCCTCGCCGCCCTTCTCTTCACCGCCGAAGCCTATGGCATCTGGCGCGAAACCATCGAAAGCGCGCCGGAAAAGATGTTCCCCCGCATACTGGAGCGGTTCCGGTCTGGCGCGCAATTCACCGCGGCAGACTATGTCGCAGGCTGGCGGCGGCTGCATCAGCTGCGGGCAATCTGGGCCGACCGGACCGCTGGCCTTGATGCCGTGATCCTGCCCACCGCCCCAATCCTGCCCCCCGATGCGAACCGCCTGATGACCGATGACGCCTATTACGTCACCGAAAACCTCTTGGCCCTGCGCAACACCAGGATCGGCAACATGCTGGGCCTCTGCGCGCTGACCCTGCCCACCTCGCAACCCTCTTGCGGCATCAGCCTGATGGCCGCCCCTGGGCAGGAAAGCCGCCTCCTGCGCCTTGGCGCTGCAGCCGAACACGCCCTGCGCTGACCCCCGAATTTTCGCAGACAATTCGTGCTCCGCGCCGGCCCAGCCAAAAAGCCACATCCGGCCCGCGCAACGCGCTCAGCGTGAAGGGTTTTTCTGGACCTGACCGCCGCGCCCGGCTATCGTCCCCTGAAATGGGGCGCATAGACCCCGACCTTGAGGCAGCAATGGCGTTTCCTGAGCGGTTTTCGAACCTGCCAGACTATGCGTTTCCGCGTCTGCGGAAGCTTTTGGACGCGCACCCTCCCGGTGGCGACCCCATTGCAATGACCATCGGCGAACCGCGCCACCCGATGCCCGATTTCGTCGGCCCCATCCTTGCCGCCAACCTTGCGGGCTTCGGCGTCTACCCCCCCAAACGATGGTGCGCCAGAGCTTCTGGCCGCCATCTCCGCCTGGATCGCCCGGCGCTATGCGGTCAGCGTTCCGGAAGATCAGCTGATGGTCCTGAACGGCACGCGCGAAGGCCTCTTCAATGCCGCCATCGCGCTTTGCCCGGAAACCAAGAACGGCAAGCGTCCCGTCATCCTGATGCCGAATCCGTTCTATCAGGTCTATGCCGTCGCCGCCCTGACCGTGGGGGCCGAACCGGTCTATGTCCCCGCCACCGCCGCCACCGGCCACTTGCCTGACTATGGCAGTCTGCCGAAAGACGTGCTGGACCGCGTGGCGCTGGCCTACATCTGCTCACCCGCCAACCCCCAAGGGGCGGTGGCGTCGAAGGACTACCTTGCCGACCTTCTGGCGCTGGCGGAAAAGCACGATTTCACCATCCTCGCCGACGAATGCTATTCCGAGATCTGGCGCGATGCCCCCCCGCCCGGCCTCTTGCAGGTCGCTGCTGCAGAGGGCGCTGACCCAGAACGCGCCGTGGTCTTCCATTCGCTGTCGAAACGCTCAAACCTGCCCGGCCTCCGCTCCGGCTTCGTCGCCGCTGGCCCGCAGTCCATGCTGCGCCTTCGCCAACTCCGCTCCTTCGCCGGGGCCCCCTTGCCCTTGCCGCTGCAAAAGGTGGCGCAGGCTTGCTGGGCGGACGAGGCTCACGTCATCGCCTCCCGCGCGATGTATCAGGCCAAGTTCGCGGCAGCTGATCAGATCTTCGCGGGCCTTCAAGGCTATCAGGCCCCAGACGGCGGCTTTTTCCTCTGGCTTCCGGTCGAGGATGGCGAGGCCGCCACCATGAAACTTTGGCGCGAAACCGGGGTGCGGGTTCTGCCCGGCGCTTACCTGTCGCGCGATGCCGGGGGCCAGAACCCAGGCAAAGGATATATCCGGGTCGCCCTTGTGGCCCCGGCAGAAGAAACGTCTCGCGGGCTGACCCAGCTTCGCGATTGTCTTTACGGGTGAGGTGACCATGGCTTCCTTTCAGGCACGGCAGCGCGATCCACTTCTTGACCAGGGCACCCAAGCCATGCTCGAACGCCGCGGGCGTGAACTTTTGGGTCTGGTCCTGATCCTTGTGGCACTTGCCTTCGTTCTGATGCTTGCCACCTACTCACCCGAAGATCCGGGCTGGATGGTCGCCACCGAAGAACCCGCGCAGAACTTCTTCGGCCGCTTTGGCGCTGCCGTCGCCTCCACCCTTATCATCCTGATCGGCAAGGGCGCCTGGGCCATCCCGGTCATCATCGCCGTCTGGGGCGCGCGCTTCATGGCGCATCGTGGGGGTGAGCGTGCGCTGGGCCGTGTCGTCTTTGCCGTCATCGCCGTGGCCTTCGCCGCTGTCCATTGCGCGACCCTGGTCCCCGGTGAGGCCTGGACCCACACCTTCGGCCTCGGTGGTCTTTTCGGCGATACCGTCCTCGGCTCCCTCCTCGGCATCGTGCCGGGCGGGGCGGGCTTCGGGTTGAAACTCCTGTCGCTGGTCACCTTTGCCGGCCTTCTGGTCATGATGCTCTATGTCACCGGCTTTGACCTGGCTGAGCTTCGGGCGATCCGCCGCTTCCTCCTCCTGGGCTCGATCATGGGCTATTCCGCCCTGGCGCAAGGTCTTGGCACCGGCGCGCGGGGGGCTGTCCTTGGTGCCCGCACCCTGCAAGACCGCGCCGCTGGCCACCACCACTCCGCCCGTCCGCCAGCCCCAGCCCCAATGCACCACTGCGCACATTCACCACGCCTTCATTAATCAAGGTCGCGCCGGAATAGGTGCTCGCCGCGCTCAAAATCAGCGTGCCCGCGCCATCCTTCGTCACG
>JAAUPC010000321.1 GCA_012036325.1 Paracoccaceae bacterium | reverse complement strand
ACGTTATCAGTAATCACGGCTCACGCGAGAATTTACAGGCAGAAACACTCAAATTTTTGGCAGAACTTCAGCGAATACGGTAAAACCTACATTATTCCCTTTAGGGTGATAGATTGTTAAATTTCAGAATAAGCTGCTCCATATGCCCAAGGAGGTTCACGATTTGCTCTTTCGTAAATACTGTGCCTCTATTGCAAAACTCTTTGATTCGTGTTTGGAATTGCTGCAAACTCGTTCGAGAATCGGCATGATGAAGGATTGCCAAGCGAATCTGATGACTAGCATACTCTGTCGGATTGATTTTTGGTGAATAGGATGGCATCAAACGGAATTGCACTTGAATCGGGAATTTCGCCGTCGCATTGGCAACAAGTGTTTGCATTTTTTGTTTGTGCGTTGTGTTGCGGTCCAAAAAAATCTCCAGCGAGCAGATGCCGCGATGATGATAGTTGCCAATTATTTCGGTGAAGAAATCGGCAACCGTTTCGGAGGTTGCTTCTTTGCTGGCTTTGAAGTGAAATTCTCCTTCACCGAGATCAACGGCGAGAAAGCCATTGATGCGGTCTCTTTTTTTTCGTCCGTTGTGACCGTCGGGCGCGTATTCTTACGCGCCCAACCGTAATGCGGCGTAGGAATCGCGCCGACGGAAAACTCATCTGGAAGCAGGACGTGAAACACACTGCGCCGGACAAGCCGTATCAGGGGCAATACATCACGATGCACGGCTACGCCTCCAGCACGCCGGCCACGGACGGCGAGCGGGTGTACGTCTTCTTCGGCAAGACCGGCGTGTTCGCCTTCGACCTCGCCGGCAAGGGCCGGTTCGCGGCCTGGTCAGCCGGATCGTGCCGGCCGATCAGCTGATCGACGAGGCGGTGTCGCTGACCGGCGACCGGCTGGATTATGCCCGCGCGCTGGCGCTGATGGCGGAATGGAAATGCCCGCCGGTGCTGGCGATGGCGGTGCAGGTCGGTCCCTTGCCGGCCTCGACGCGTGATTCGAGGGCGATCGCGCGCACCGGGGCCTTGGGATCGGCCCTGAGTTCGAGGAGTTCGGCCTCGATCGATTCGGCGACGACCGGATCGTAGTTGATCTCGCGCAGGCGGGCGGTGAGGCGCAGGCCATCGGCAATCGGATCCACCGCGCAGGAAACCTGCGTCACCCCAGCCTCGGCCGCCGTGGCCGCTTGCTGGGTCAGGGCTTGGCTGATCTCTTGGTCCGGGGTTCCGGGGGCCAGAAGGTCCACCCCCAGGGCGAGGCTTGCGGGCAGGCAGATCTCGTCACAGACCCCAAGATCAACCGAGATCGCCAGCTTGATCGGCAGCGCCGGATCAACCGCCGTCACCTCGATCGGCAAAAGCAGGCGATCATGGTAGCCGATGGTCTGCAACCCATTGCTTTCAAACACGGTCGGGGCCGGCCAATGCAGCCGAACCGACTTTACGTTCTGCGATCCTGACCAGTCAAAACGCGGCGGGATCCCGGTATCGCCGGGGCTGCGCCAATAGGTCTTCCACCCCGGCGCCAGCGCCAGATCCAGCGCTGCCATATGGGCGCCGGTCTCGGTCTGCCAGCCGGGCCTTAGCGTGCCCTGCAGGACATCATCCTGCGTGGTGGCAAGGGCGGGGGAGGTCAGGAGGAGAAGGGCGGCGGCGCGGATCATGCCGGGAAGATAGGAAAGCGCGGGCCAGAAGGAAACACCATTGCGGCGTTATCCCGAGAGCGTGACCAGCGGTGAAGGGGGCTTGAGACGCTGGCAGTCAGGGGGCATGCTGCGGGGATGGAGCTTGCCGGACAGATCCTGATCGCAATGCCGGGGATGGCGGACCCGCGCTTTGACCGAAGCGTGATCTTGATGTGCGCGCATTCGGCTGAGGGGTCGATGGGGTTGATCGTCAACAAGCCATTGGAAGACATGAGTTTTTCCGGGCTGTTGGAGCATCTGAAAATTCTCCGTGCGCCGGAGGGGCGGGATATCCGCGTGCATCTGGGCGGGCCGGTGGAGCGAGGGCGGGGGTTTGTCCTGCACTCCCCCGACTGGCGGATGGGCCGGGGCACGATGGCGGTGCCGGGGGGCTATGGGATGACCGCGACGACGGATATCCTGGAGGCTTTGGCGCGGGGCGGGGGGCCAGCTAACGCGTTGCTGGCGCTGGGATATTCCGGCTGGGGGCCGGGGCAGCTGGAGGCCGAGATCGCGCGGAACGACTGGTTGACGTGTGATCCGGCGGAGGGGTTGGTGTTCGGGGCGGAGGACAGGGGCAAGTGGTCGGCGGCGCTGCGGGGGATGGGGATTGATCCTTTGACCCTGAGTGCGGCGGCGGGGCGGGCTTGAGGCGGCTGCAAGGGACTCCGGTAAGGGGTTGGGAACGCTGGGTTAATCCGGGGGATTTCCGAGAGGTTAACGGTATGGCATCCGTCTGGCATGCGTCTGGTATCTGTACAGACGCTTGGCGGGCGGGAGGGGCGTTAACCTTGGGGGCGAATCGCGTTTGACTGGCCAGGGTGGTGCGCTGTAGCGCACCCTACGATGGGGAAACGTTGGTTACTGGGCGTTAAGGTTTGGCCGGTAGCTTTCCGACATGTCCAACTATCTTCGCCCCAAAGTTCCCGGCGCTTCGGTCTATCTGACGGTCACCCTTGCAGAGCGGGGATCTGATCTGCTCGTGCGCGAGATCGAAGCCTTGCGCCATGCGGTCCGCGTGACGCGCCTCAAGCGGCCGTTCCGGATTGATGCTTGGGTGGTACTTCCAGATCACATGCATTGCGTCTGGACCTTGCCGGAGGGAGATGCGGACTACGGCGGGAGGATGGGGCAGATCAAGGCGACATTCTCCAAAGCGTTGCCGGAAGGGAGATTGCGCGCGAGCCATGTCCTGCGGCGGGAGAAGGGTATCTGGCAGCGCCGATTCTGGGAGCATCATGTCAGGGGCGAGCAGGACTTCTCGGCTTGCGTTGAGTATTGCTGGGCCAATCCGGTGAAGCATGGTTTGGTGACGGACCTGAAGGACTGGCCCTATTCGTCGTGGCATCGCGATGTCGGTGCAGCAGCGTAGGGTGCGCTACAGCGCACCGTCGGCTGAGCGGAACGATGCGCTGTAGCGCACCCTACGACCGCGACTCATCGCGTTGCGCGTGGCTCGCGTCCTTGATCGACCGGGCGCGTTCCCGATAGATGTCGAATATCGTAGCGGCCACAATCAGAGCCGGGGCAATGTAAAGGACGAGATGAAAACGCTGTGCGAGAACACCGTCTCCAGAGACAGGGCTCAGGTAGTTGAGCAAGACGACCAGCAAGTAGAGAGTCATTGAGAAGACAAAGACTTTAACGGTCTTGGCGGAAATCCACGTCGACATCAGACGGTCCTGCCAGCAAAAAAGGCCGCGTAGGGTGCGCTACAGCGCACCATCCGACGGTGCGCTGTAGCGCACCCTACGCTGGTGGTGGGTTCACTCCCCATACGGCACCCAGACTGTCTTGACCTCGGTCGCCTGGGCCAGGAACGTCCGGCCTTCGCCCTCGGCCCCAATCCAGTTCCGCGCGCGGCCGTGGTTGACCCAGGTGCGTTTGAGGTTGGCGGCGGCCTCGGCCTCGATCAGGGTGGAGAGGGGGTTGGAGGAGAAGCTCCACACGGCATCCACGTCCATGTGGCCTGCGAGGGATTTGGCGAGGTCTGGCGCGGGGCCGGTGACGATGTTGACGACGCCGGGGGGGAGGTCGGAGGTGTCGAGGATCTGGTAGAGGTCGGTGGCGGAGAGGGGGGGAGGCTCCAGGGACGAGGACGGTCGTGTTGCCCATCGCGATGGCGGGGGCGAGGGTGGAGATCGGGCCGAGGAGGGGGCATTCGTCGGGGGCGAGGATGCCGATTACGCCGGTGGGTTCGTTCATCGCCAGCGCTATACCGCGGATGGGGACGGATTTGGCGTGGCCGTCGTATTTGTCGGCCCAGGCGGCGTAGGTGAAGAGGCGCTGGATGGAGGCTTCGACCTCGGCCTGGCCGGGCTTGCCGGTGAGGTCTTGGATGCGTTTGGCGAACTCCGTCGCGCGGGCGGAGAGGTTTTCGGCGATGAAGTAGAGGACCTGGGCGCGGTTGTAGGCGGTGGTTTTCGCCCAGGATTTGGCGGCATGGGCGGCCTCTACCGCGTTGCGGATGTCCTTGCGGTTGCCGAGGCCGATATGGCCGAGGAGTTTGCCTTTCGGCGAGTAGACGGGTTGCGAGTAGCCGGAGTCGGGGCGGGCCTGTTTGCCGCCGATATACATCTTGGCGGTGCGGTCGATTGTGTCGACTTGTGGCTCTTGCGGCGCGGGGATGGGTTGGGCGGGTTTCAGGGCGGCGGGTTTGACGGCGGG
>JAAUPC010000005.1 GCA_012036325.1 Paracoccaceae bacterium | reverse complement strand
GCTGCCGCGGCGGCAAGAAAGGCCGCGTCTGTGGCGCCGGGGGTCAAGCGGAAGCTGACGATTTCCATCACCGCGCCTTCCGCGGCCGCCCCTTCGCCGCGGGCGGCATCGGTGGGGGACAGCAAGATCATCAGGCTGAGGGCAGGCAGAATAAAGCGCATCGTCATCTCCATCGGTTGCGATGCGGGTCTTCTGGCAGGGTCCAACTGACAACACCCTGTCAGCAATGATTGCGCTCAGGTGTCACGGACCCAATTTCCTTCCTCAAGGAATTTGGCTTCGGGGATCAGCCGTCCGCCTCAACCCCCGACTGCGGCAGCAAGGTCGCCACTTTGTAAAGCAGGCTTCGCGCCGCCCTGGCCCGGGGGTTCCCGTCCTGACCGACGTGCCGCAAGCCTTCGACCAGCGCCTCAAGCTCTTCCGGGGTCAGCATCGTGGGTGGCAGCATCAGGGGGGAGCGGAGGATGTAGCCCAAGCCCCGCTCGCCCGTCACCGGAATGCCGGTGGCGGCCAGCATCTCCATGTCGCGCCAGATGGTGCGGGTCGAAACCCCCATCGCTTGCGCCAGTTCGGCGGCCGTGTGGAGCCGCCCATCGCGCAGGGCCTGGACGATGTCATAGAGCCGCGCGTCGCGTTTCATCGGGCCTTTCCGGAACCGGGCGCTGATGCCCTACTGACAAAATACTGTCAGTAGAATGCACCTTGCAACCCGCTTCTCCCTTGGAAACCAGCGGCACAAGGTCGTATCTGGGGGCAATGCAAGCAACCGCCCCGCTTGTGGGGCTGCGAAATGGAGAACGTCCATGTTCAACAATATCGGTCTGCCCGGCCTTCTTCTGATTGCGGTCGTGCTTCTGGTCCTCTTTGGCCGGGGCAAGGTTTCGTCGCTGATGGGCGAGGTCGGCAAGGGCATCACCGCCTTCAAGAAGGGCGTCAACGATGGCACCGCTGAAATCGACGCCGCCAAAGCTGACACCGCCAAGGACGTGACCTCGGCCGAGAAGGACAAGGTCTAAGCCGCCAGGTCGCGTTCGGGGGACGCACAGCATGGATCTCAGCTGGTCCGAACTTCTGGTCGTGGGCATTGTGGCGCTGATTTTCATCGGCCCCAAGGACCTGCCCGGAATGTTCCGTGAACTGGGCCGCTTCATGGCCAAGGTCCGCTCTATGGGGCGTGAGTTTTCGCGCGCTATGGAACAAGCGGCGAAAGAGTCGGGCGTCAAGGACGTGGCGGATGATCTGAAGAAGATCTCGAACCCGAAGGCGATGGGGCTGGACGCTGTGCGCAATGCCGCCGACAAGTTCGAGAAATGGGATCCGATGAAGCCCGCCGCCGGGGTCGCGAAGGCCACTGCACCGCTGACCCCGCCGCCGATGCCGCCAATGCCCATCGCGGCACCAATCGTGGCAGCACCGGGGTCGGCCACGGCGGAACTGGCGGAAAAGGTGACCGCGAAAAAAGCTGCTTCGGCCGAAAAGACCGCCCAGCTGCGCGAGGCGAAGACCGCCGCTAAAGCTGCCGCCCCTAAAGCTGCCTCCCCCAAAGCTGCCGTCACCGTCGCCCCGCAACCTCCCGCCGTGGTGGCCGAACCCCCCGCCGTCAAACACGGCGGCCGGGTGCGCAAAAAGGCTGAACCAGGAGACGCCGCATGAGCGCGGATCACATCGACGACAGCGCCGCCCCGCTGGTGGAGCATCTGGCGGAACTGCGCAACCGGCTCATCTGGTCGGTCACCGCCTTCCTGATCGCGATGATCCTGTGCTTCATCGTGGCGGAGCCGATCCTTGATTTCCTCCTCGCCCCGATTGAAGAGGCGATGCGATCCCTGGGCGATCCGAACCCGGTGATGCAATACACCGCGCCACAGGAATACTTCTTTACCCTGGTCCAGATATCGGTCGTGGCGGGGCTGATGGTCAGCTTTCCGGTGATCGCTTATCAGCTGTGGCGGTTCGTCGCGCCGGGGCTTTATCGCAGCGAAAAGAACGCGTTCCTGCCGTTCCTCCTCGCCTCGCCGATCCTGTTTTTCATCGGGGCGGCCTTTGCGCATTACGTCGTCACGCCGATTGCAATGACGTTCTTTCTTGGTTTTGCAGATGCCTATTCGGTGATTGCGGCGCTGGTGCCCAGCCTGTCGGATGTGGCGGTGGTCGATCCTGCGGTGCCGGTCGCCGATAGCGGCATCGACATCGTGTTCCAGGGCAAGGTCAATGAAACGCTGGATATAAGCCTGAAGCTGATCTTGGCGTTCGGTCTGTGCTTCCAGTTGCCGGTCCTCTTGACGCTGATGGGCAAGGCGGGCCTGGCTACCTCAGCCGGGCTGGCGGGGATGCGCAAATATGCCATCGTCATCATCCTGATCGTCGCCGCCCTGGTGACCCCGCCCGATGTGATGAGCCAGCTGATCCTGTTCTTCGCGGTATACCCCCTCTACGAAGTGTCGATCTTCCTGATCCGCCGCATCGAAAAGCGGCGTGAGGCCGAGGCCAAAGCCGATGGCACCTGGGTGGAGCCGGAGCCGGACGAGTGACCGATCCTTTTGAGCGGATCGCGGCGGCATTGGAGCGTCTGGCCCCGGCGCCGATGCCTGCGCCGGACTTTGCCGGCGCCGATGCCTTTGCCTGGCACACGGCGCCCGACCGGCTTGACCCCGTGGCAAAGGTGTCGCGCGTAGATATCGGCCTTTTGATCGGGGTGAACCGCTCGCGCGATACCCTTTTGGAAAACACCCGGCACTTTGCCCGAGGCCTGCCTGCGAACAACGCGCTCTTGTGGGGCGCGCGGGGGATGGGGAAATCCAGCCTTGTGAAGGCTGTGCACGCTTCCGTCCGGGCCGAGGGGCTGGCGCTGAAGATCGTCGAGCTAAGCCGTGAAGACCTGCCATCGGTCCAGCGCCTGCTGGCGCATCTGCGGGCAGCACCGCACCGGTTCATCCTTTTCTGCGATGACCTGTCGTTCAGCCACGATGACCAGCATTACAAATCGCTGAAAGCCGTGCTTGACGGTGGGATCGAGGGGCGGCCGGAGAATGTGCTGTTCTATGCGACGAGTAACCGCCGCCATTTGATGCCGCGTGAGATGATCGACAACGAACGCTCAACCGCCATCACCCCGGGTGAGGCGGTTGAGGAAAAGGTGTCGCTGTCAGACCGGTTTGGCCTTTGGCTTGGGTTCCACCCCTGTAGTCAAGACGACTATCTGGACATGATCCGCGGCTACTGCGCGGCGCATGGGGTGGTGGTGCCTGATGATCGCCTGCGCGCCGAGGCGGTGGAATGGCAGGCGACACGCGGCTCACGCTCGGGCCGGGTGGCATGGCAGTTTTTCTGCGACATCGCGGCGCGGGAAGGCGTGGCCTTGCAGATTTAGGCCGGGCTGCCGCTTGCAATGCCGCCTGTTTGTCCTTACCTGCCCGCGCATCATGGTCACCGAAATTCTTGTCATCCTGGCGCTGATCGTTCTGAACGGCGTCCTGGCCATGTCCGAGCTTGCCATCGTCAGCGCCCGCCCTGGCCGGCTGAAATCCCTTGAAGGCAAAAGCCGGGGCGCGCGGATGGCCCTGCGGCTGGGAGAAGACCCGGGCAAGTTCCTGTCTACGGTGCAGATCGGGATCACGGCGGTCGGGGTGCTGTCAGGTGCCTTGTCGGGCGCGACGCTCGGCCTTAGGCTGGAAAACTGGCTGATCGCGCAAGGGGTGGGTGCCGACTGGGCGACAACGCTGGGCGTGGGCGGCGTGGTGCTGGCCATCACCTATTTCAGCCTGATCATTGGTGAGCTGGTCCCCAAGCAACTGGCGCTGCGCAACCCTGAAGGTGTCGCGATCCGCATGGCCCCGGCGATGACGCTGTTGTCGGTGATCGGCGCTCCGGTCGTCTGGGTGCTGGATTGGTCGGGCAAGGCGGTGCTGTTCCTGCTGGGCCAGCGCGGTGCCAATGAAAACCGCGTGACCGAAGAAGAGGTGCATGTGCTGCTGGCTGAGGCGCATGAAGGCGGGGTGCTTGAGACGGAAGAGCGTGAGATGATCTCGGGCGTTATGCGGTTGTCGGACCGGACCGCCAGCGCCCTGATGACCCCCCGGCATGAGGTGGAGATGATCCCGCTGAGTGCCACTGGGGCCGAGGCGTTGGCCGCCATCCGCCGCATCGCGCGGCCCCGCATGACCGTGGCCGATGCTGATGGTGCGGTGGTGGGCATCGTGCTTCTGGCGGACGCCTTCCAGGTGGTGTCGCGCCGCGAACCACTGGATATCAAGGCCTTGCTGAAAGAGGTGCCGGTAGTGTCTGACCGGGCCGAGGCGCTGGATGTGCTGGAGGTACTGCAGAAGGCCGAACATCACATGGCGCTGGTCTATGACGAGTATGGCCATTTCGAAGGCATCATCACCACCGATGACGTGCTGGACGCGATCACCGGCGCAGTCGCCTCAAGCGAGGCGAATGAACCGGCGATGGTGGCGCGCGCTGACGGCAGCCATCTGGTTGCAGGCTGGATGCCGGCGGATGAGTTTTGCGACAAGCTGGGCCTGTCCCGCGCCATCGCCGGGGATTACGACACTGTCGCGGGGCTTGTGCTGCACCAGCTGGGCCATATTCCGGACTTGGGCGCGGTCTTCACGGTGGAAGGCCACCGGTTCGAGGTGATCGACTTGGATGGCCGCCGGATCGACAAGATCCTGGTGTCGCGCATCGCGGGCTGAAGCACGAATTTTCTGCGAAAATTCGCGGTCCGTGCCAGGCTTTGGATGCAGAGACACCCGAATTTTCGCAGAAAATTCATGCCCCTGGGGCTATTGCAGATAGGTGACCGGATCGAAGCTTTCTTTCGATGTGTTGCGCACTTCAAAATGCAGGAACGCCGGATCGCCCGCCGCAACCTTGCCGATTTCCTGCCCGCGCGCGACTTTGGCGCCCTTGGCGACCGTGGCCCCGCTGATGCCGACATAGACCGTTAAGAGATCGCCCGCGTGGCGGATGATGACGATGCCCTTGCCGTTCGTATCGGCCGAGATGACGGACACGGTGCCCGCATCCGCCGCCTTGACCGCTGTACCCGCCGGGGCGGCGATGTCGATCCCTTGGTTCGACTTCCGGTCATAGCCACGGATGATCTTGCCTGACACGGGCATCACGAATTTCGCCGCCGAGGCCCCGGTCGCCTGCCCGCCAAGATCGGGTGAGGGCGGGGTTTCCTTGGGCTTGGTCGCAGCGGCCACCGGCTTTTCATCCGGCAGCGGTTTCGCGGCCAAGGGGTTCGGGCGTGGGCGACCGGCGCCGGGCGGGGTGACCACCGGTTCCAGTGGCGGGGCCGGGGCAGTGGCGACCGGGATGATCAGTGTCTGGCCTTCGCGCACCGCCATGTCGGCCCCAAGCTGGTTCCAGTCGGCCAGTGCCTTGGCCGAGACGTTATAGGTCCGCGCGATGGTGAAGGCGGTTTCGCCACGAGCCACGCGGTGGGTGGCAGGCTGGTTCGCAATCGGGGGTGAGGCGGTTGAGGTTGCAGATGGCCCAACCTCATCCAGCGCGGTGGTGGCAATCGCGCCAATGTCGACGCGCCCGCCCGTGCTGCCGGGCAGGCCTGTGCCTGCGATCACTGCAGGCTGCGGGGCGGCTGACACGCGGTTCGGCAGCAGCAAAAGCTCACCCTCACGCAGGGGGTCGGTCGGGCGCAGCGCATTGGTCTGCGCCAGTTGTTCGGGGTTCAGGCCAAGCCGTGCGGCCATTCCGGCGACGGTATCGCCGCGCCGGGCCTTGGCAAGCTGATAGTCCGGATAGGACAGGATCCCATTGGCATCGGGCGTCGGCACCGCTGCCGTGGCCTGCCGCGCGGCGTCGGAGGTGTTGCCGCCACCGGCCCGCAGGTCCCAGTCCAGCGCATTGGTCTGAACGCAAGCTGAAAGCGCCAGAACGCTTGCCCCAATCATCAGACCAATCCGGGGAAATCTGCCCAATGTCCGCATGTCACGCCTCTGCACCACACCGCCCCGGTTATGTCCGGGTGCGCGGGGGCATCCTACTCGGAGCCGAGCCCCTCGACCAGAGGGACAAACCGCACTGGGCGAAGTTCTTCATAGTCAAATCCGCGTGTGGTGCGGGTGACCTTGATCAGGCTTTGCACCGCATCGGACTGGCCGACCGGCAGCACCATGATCCCGCCAGGCTTTAGCTGTTCGAGGAGGGGCCCGGGCGGATCTTCGGCGGCAGCGGTCACGATGATACGGTCAAAAGGCCCCTGATCGGGCAGGCCAAAGGACCCATCGGCGGTCATCGAGGTGATGTTGGTCAGGTCAAGCTGGCGGAAAAGATCGGCCGCCTCACGCACCAGACGGCGGTAGCGGTCCACCGTATAGACCCGACGGCAAAGCTGCGCGAGGATCGCCGCCTGATAGCCCGACCCCGTGCCCACCTCCAGCACCGTGTCGCGGGGGTTCACCTGCAAGGCCTGCGTCATCAGCCCCACGACCGAGGGCTGGCTGATCGTCTGGCCGCAGGCGATGGGCAGGGGCATGTCCTCATAGGCACGGTCGGCAAAGATGCCGCGGACGAAAAGGCCGCGGTCCACCCGTTCCATCGCGGTCAGCACGCGGGCATCCGTCACACCGCGCGACCGCAGGGCGAAAAGAAAGCGCATCTTGCGTTCGGCCAGACCCTCAAGGCCCCCGTCGGATGTGTCGTCGGGTTCCTCTGGGGCCTGGCTCATCCCAGCTTGGCCTGCAGGTCGGCCAGAAGGTCATGCGCCGTCAGGTCCGCACGCATGGGCGTGACCGAGATGTAGCCTTCCAGGTTCACCGCTGCATCGGTGCCGGGCAGGGTGGGCGTGTGTTGCGGGCCGCCCTTGATCCACAGGAATTTCCGGCCGGCAAGGGGACGTGGTGCGGCTCGACGCTGAAGGCCGTGTCACGGCGGAAACCTTGGGCGGCGACCTTCATGCCTTTCGTTTCGGCGGCGGTCAGGGGCGGGAAATTCAGGTTGTAGAACACCCGATAATCGCCTTCGGTCCAGATGCCCCGCTCCAAAAGGGCGCGCACCACGCTTGCGCCATGGACGCGGGCGGATTCGAAGGGGTCGGCCAGCTTGGCGTTCTCCGGGCCGAAGAACTGCGACAGGGCGATTGCAGGGACGCCTTGCAAGGCCGCCTCCATCGCGCCGCCGATGGTGCCGGAATAGAGCACGTTCTCAGCCGCGTTGTTGCCCCGGTTGACGCCCGATAGCACCAGATCGGGCTTCTGCCCGTCCAAGACGTCATAAATCGCGGCCAGCACACAATCAGCCGGGCTGCCCTCGGCAGCAAAGCGGCGCGGGGCCAGTTCGGCAATCATCATCGGATGGGTATAGCTGATGCAGTGGCCCACGCCGGATTGTTCAAAGGCCGGGGCGACGGTCCAGACCTCACCGCCCGGCCCGGCGATTTCGGTTGCGATGCTGGTCAGCACCTCAAGGCCCGGGGCGTTGATGCCATCATCATTGGTAATAAGAATGCGCATCGTTTGTCCCATATGGCCAAGAAACCGGCGTGACCCTGCTTAGACGACGCCATAGGCCCCTTCAAGCGCCGGGTATGGTGCTTGGCCCCCAATGAAAGGCTTGCGCGGGCCGGAATTCAACGGTTTGATGACAGGAACGCAGTGGGGGAACATGGCGGACAGCGCGCAAGCACGGGCGGAGGCGATCCGGGTCGAGGACCTGCACAAGAGTTTCGGCACCCATCATGTGCTGAAGGGCGTGTCGCTGACGGCGCAGGAAGGTGACGTGGTCGCGATCATCGGCGGGTCGGGGTCGGGCAAGTCGACCATGCTGCGCTGCATAAACTTTCTGGAAACGCCGTCCTCGGGCGCGATCACCATTGCGGGTGAAGCGGTGGCCATGCGCCCCGATGGGAGCCCTTCGGACCGGCGCCAGTTGGAACGTATCCGCCAGTCCTTGGGCATGGTGTTTCAGTCGTTCAACCTTTGGACCCACCGCACGGTGCTGGAAAACCTGATCGAGGTGCCGGTCCATGTGATGAAAACCCCCAAGGATGAGGCCATCGCCCGCGCCCGGAAACTTCTGGCCCGGGTGGGATTGGCCGAGAAAGAGGGCGCCTATCCTGCCTTCATGTCCGGCGGCCAGCAGCAGCGCGCCGCCATCGCCCGCGCTTTGTGCATGGAACCGAAGGCAATGCTTTTTGACGAGCCGACCAGCGCCCTTGACCCCGAATTGGTGGGTGAAGTGCTGCAGGTCATCAAGACCCTTGCCGACGAAGGCCGCACGATGATCCTTGTCACGCATGAGATGAAGTTCGCCCGCGAAGTGGCCAGCCATGTGATCTACCTGCACAACGGCCAGATCGAGGAACAGGGCCCGCCCGACCAATTGTTCGGCGCACCCAAATCCGAACGGCTGAAACAGTTCCTGAAAACCGTCGCTTGAAGATTTTCAACTGAACGACGGGCCAACCAACCACCAACCAACCTGGAGACGACCATGAACTTCAAGATGCTTCTCGCCGCCGCCTGCCTGATGGCGGCCCCCGTCGCCGCGCAAGAGGTCAAGATCGGCATCGCCGCCGAAGCCTATCCGCCTTTCGCCAGCCCCGACGCGTCCGGCAACTGGGTCGGCTGGGAGGTCGACTTTATCAATGCCGTCTGCGCCGCCGGTGAAATGCAGTGCGTGATCACGCCCGTGGCGTGGGATGGGATCATCCCCTCGCTCACCTCAGGCCAGATTGACGTGATCATGGCCTCGATGTCGATCACGGAAGAGCGGTCGAAAACCATTGATTTCTCAGATAAATATTACAACACCCCTACTGTGATCGTCGGAGCCAAAGGCGTTGAGATGGCCCCCACGCCCGAAGGGCTGGCCGGCAAGATCATCGGGGTGCAGGCCTCGACCATCCATGCCGACTATGTTGAGAAATACTTCGCCGCCACCGCCGCCGAGGTGAAGATCTACCAGACGCAGGATGAGGCGAATTCAGACCTCGCCGCAGGGCGAATTGACGCGACCCAGGCCGACAGCATTGCGATGGATGCTTTCCTTGCTTCTGAGGCGGGGATGGCCTGCTGCGAAACCAAGGGCGCCGTCGCCGATGATCCGACGATCCTTGGACTTGGCGTCGGTGCGGGCATCCGCAAGGGCGAAGAGGAGTTGAAGGCCAAGATCAACGCTGCCATTGCGAAAGTGATCGCCGACGGCACCTATGACACGATCACCGCCAACTACTTCGCCTCGTCGATCTACGGCGGCTAAGGAAATGGCAGACTCAGGCCGGGTGCCCGCCGCCCCTGTCCCCGAACGGGGCAGGTTAGGCGCGCATGCCCCCGGCCGACCCTTTTGGGCAGGACCTACGCTTGCCTTCGCCTTTGCGGGGGAGGGAGAGTGTGGCGGGCCGCCATCCCCGTGCTTAAGCCGCGAAAGGCCGCCGCATGATCGCGGCCCCGCTTCTTGCCTCGACACTTGACCTTCTGGCCTGGGCCCCGCCCGGCTGGGGGGCCACGCTGATGGTGGCCCTGGGCAAATCCATCCTGATCGCCATCGGGGCATTTGCGCTGGGCCTTCTGATCGGGATCTGCGGGGCCTACGGCAAGCTGTACGGGAGCCCGGTCACCCGGGACCTGCTGGGCATCTACACCACCATCGTCCGCGCGGTGCCGGAGTTGATCCTGATCTTGATCCTCTACTTCGCGGTCACGTCTTCGCTCAACAACCTCTTGCTCGCCTGGGGCTTCGAACGGATCCAGATTTCCGGCTTTTTCGCCGGGATCGCCGTTCTTGGCATCGTCCAAGGCGCCTATGCGACCGAGGTCTTGCGCGGGGCTATCCTGTCGGTTCCGTCGGGCCAGGTTGAGGCGGCGCGCGCCATGGGCATGCCGCCCTTGATGCTGGCCTGGCGAGTGACCTTCCCGCAGATGCTGGCCGCGGCCATTCCGGGGCTGGCGAACCTCTGGCTGATCGCCACGAAGGACACCGCGCTTCTGGCCGTGGTGGGCTATGCCGAACTGACATTGGTCACCCGGCAGGCCGCAAGCACCACGAAGGCCTTCTTCACCTTCTTCATGGCGGCGGGGGTGCTGTATCTGGCGATCTCGATCATTTCATCGCTGCTCTTCGCCCGGGCCGAGGCCTGGGCGCGCCGGGGCCAGACCCGACCGAGGTCAAGCTGATGCAAGGCTTCTGGGTTCCCCGCCGCATCGTGATGGCCGTCATTGCGGCGGGCCTTGTCGTCTGGTGTGCCACGGCTTTGAACTGGAGCTGGCTGGCCGACCCGAAATACCAGATGCTGCTGTTGCAGGGCACCTGGACGACCTGCTGGCTGCTTGTTGTTACGATGGTGCTGGGGCTCTTGCTCGCGATCCCGCTTGGGCTGGCGCAGGCGGCTGGCCCTTGGTGGCTGGCGGCACCCGCCAATGGCTTTTGTGGGCTGGTAAGGGGCACGCCGCTCCTCCTCCAGCTTTGGCTATTGTATTACGGGTTGGGGTCCCTCTTCCCGTCGATCCCCTGGATCCGGCAATCTGACCTTTGGCCGATCTTGCGGCAGGCCTGGCCCTATGCCGTGCTGGCGCTGACCCTGTCTGTGGCTGGCTATTCCGGCGAGGTGATGCGCGGCGCCTTCAAGGGCGTGCCGCATGGCCAGCTTGAGGCGGCCAAGGCGATGGGCATGCCGCGCTTCACCATCTTCCGCCGGATCTGGCTGCCGCAGGCCATACAGCGCGTGCTGCCGACGCTGGGCGGTGAAACCGTGCTGACGCTGAAGGCCACGCCCCTGGTCGCCACGATCACCGTGGTCGACATCTACGCTGTCTCCTCGCGTATCCGGCAAGACACCTTTGTGGTCTATGAGCCGCTATTGCTCTTGGCCGTGGTCTATATGGCGATTGCCGGGCTGATCGTGCTCTTGTTCCGCTGGCTTGAAAGCCGCGTGCCGGTCAAGCTGGCATAACGTGTTCTGAAACCGGCCCAGAGGCTTGGTTGGCCGGTTCTTCCCGGTTCAGGGTGACCTGTCTTGCAGGGATCGTCCTGACCGGAAGAGCGTTCAACTTTTACGGTTCTTCACAGAATTGCCCCGAAGCAATCAGGTTTCTTCAGCGCTTCACCTTATTGGGCACATTTTTGGCGGGCCCTATAGGGATATGAAAACAGCCCGGAGGATACCGAGATGACCCACCTTCATTCTGTGCTAAGCCGGTTGCGCGCGTCGCTGGTTGGGGAAGACCGGCGGCTGCAGCGGATGGCGGTGATCCTGGTGCAGTCCAAAGATTGCACCGTTCCGGCGGTGTCGGTCTTCGCAGGTCGCCGGGTGACGCGCAGCCTCTTTGGCTAAAGCGGGCGGCTTTGCCTTAAGGCGCTGCGCCCTGCGGCCCGGGCCACAGCAAAGCGGTTTTCGTCACGCGTCCCGTTGCGCGATCCAGTCATGGTCCGGATCATTCTGGAACCGCCACTTTCGCAATGGGCCGGCCATCACGTTCAGATAGTACATCTCATAGCCATACGGCGCGCCGCACGGGTGGTGGCCCTTTGGCACCAGAACTACGTCATGGGACTTTACCGCCATCGTCTCATCTAGGGCGCCATCCTCGGTATAGACCCGCTGGATGCCGAAGCCCTGGCCGGGATTCAGGCGGTGGTAATAGGTTTCCTCCAGATAGGTCATCCGGGGAAAGTCATCCTCGTCATGCCGGTGGCTGGGGTAGCTTGACCAATGGCCTGCCGGGGTGAAGACCTCAGTCACAAGAAGACTGTCAGCCACCTCGCGCCCCTCCATCGCGATGTTGTTGACGTGGCGGGTATTGGTCCCCTTGCCGCGCGGGGTCAGGGTGATGCCATCAGGCCCAAGGCGCTGGGCAGAGTGGCCACCCTTGCCAGGGGCCGAACAGACCGCCAGCGTGCAAGGGGTGGTCGCCACCGCCCGCCAATCCTGCCCGTTCGGGACATAGAGGCAATGCGGTGGGGTCTTTTCAAACACATCCATCCGGTCGCCCATCTCGCCCCAGTCCTGGCCTGCTGCTTGAACCGTCGCCTTGCCCTCGACCAGGACAAGGATCACCTCACGGTCGCCCGTCGCCTCAGCCGCCACCTCTCCAACCGCCAGCCGGTAGAGCGTGAAGCCGACATACCCCCAACCCGCGCTTTCGGGGGTGATCGCGTGCACCTTGCCACGTGTGCCGGTCGGTTTTCGCAAAAGGTCGCCCATGGTCATTCTTTCTGCACAAATATCCCACGGGGGTCCGGGGGTGTGAAACCCCCGGTCCGCCGCCCGTCAGACAAGACCGGCTTCCCGTGAAAGCCGTTTCAGCGTCGCCAGGCCCAGGGTCTGGTACAAAAGCGGGTTGCGGACGGCCGGGTCCTGTTCCGCCTCGATCACGATCCAGCCGCCATAGTTCGCCTTGGCGAGAATGTGCAACAAGGGGCCAAAGTCGATCCCGCCCTCCTGATCGCCCGGGACGGTGAAGGCCCCGGCAACGACGCCTTGCAAAAAGCTCAGCCCCTCGGCCCGCACCTTTGCAGTGATCGCCGGGCGGATGTTCTTGGCGTGGAAGTGGCGCACGCGTCCGATGTGCCTTTGCAGCACTGCCACAGGATCGCCACCGCCAAAGGCGCAATGGCCGGCATCAAAGAGGAGGTGGGTGTGCGGGCCGGTCGCGGCCATGAAGGCATCAATATCCTCGGAGGACTCGACGATGGTGCCCATGTGGTGGTGGTAGACCAGCGTCAGGCCTTGCGAAGAAAGGTGGGCTGCAAAGGCCTCCAACTTCGCGCCAAAAGCCGCCATTTCCGCCCCGGTCAGGCGGGGACGGTCGTTCACTGGCTTGGCCGCGCCGTGGATCGCGTTTTGAGGTTTCGCAGACGATCATCACCTTGCAGCCGTTGTGGCGCAGCTTGGCGATATGGGCCTGGGCTGCGGCAATCTCATCCTCAACCGACCGGACCAGAAGCTCGGTCGAGTACCAGCCGGAGATGAACTTCAGCCCGTAGTGGCCCAGAAGCGCGCGCAGGGCTTCGGGCTCATCCGGCCAGCGGTGGCCGTTCTCGATCCCGTCAAAGCCAATCTGACGCCCGGCCTCATCGAGGATGCGCAAAGTGGGGATGTCTGCGCCGATGGTCTGGTCGTCGTCATTGGCCCAGGCGATGGGGTTGGTGCCGAATTGGATCATCTTGCTCTCTTCAGTTGACCAGCCATTGGGCTTTGGTCGCGGCTTCATAGGCCATGCGGGCCTTGTTGACTTCTGGGCGGTCCGAGACCTCGGGGACCGCAACCTCCCACCAGGTGCCTCCTGCGCCAGTGCCGGGGGCGGGGTCGGTGTCGATCACTATGACGGTGGGGATGGCGGCAGTCTTGGCCGCCCCAATTGCGGCTTCAAGCTCGGCGATGGTTCCTGCCTTCACGGCGTTCGCGCCCATGGAGCGGGCATGGGCGACAAAGTTGAGATCGGCCGGGTTGACGTGATAGCTGTCGGCGAGAAGGTTGTTGAACGGCGCGCACCGGTGGCTTTTTGCAGCCGGTTGATGCAGCCGTAACCGCGGTTGTCGGTCAGGATCACGGTAAAGGGCACGCCCATCATCACCGCTGTGGCAAGTTCGGAGTTCGCCATCATGTAGCTGCCGTCGCCAACCATGCAGATCACGTGACGGTCGGGCTGGGCCATCTTGATGCCCATCGCGCCGGCGATTTCATACCCCATGCAGGAAAAGCCGTATTCCATGTGGTAGCCGCCCTGCGACGCCTTCCACAGGACGTGGAGGACGCCGGGCATGGAGCCTGAGGCTGACATGACAAGCGCGTCTTTCCCGGTGGTGCGCTGCACCGCGCCCACGACCTGAGCGTCCGAAGGAAGCTCGTTGCCTTTGGGTGCCGCAGTGACGGCGTCGGTGGTCTGGAACCACTTCATGCGGTTGGCGAAATCGGGGTCCGCGAAGCGATGTTTGCCCAGGGCCTG
This sequence comes from Paracoccaceae bacterium, assembly GCA_012036325.1. Classification (GTDB taxonomy): domain Bacteria; phylum Pseudomonadota; class Alphaproteobacteria; order Rhodobacterales; family Rhodobacteraceae; genus Tabrizicola. Next base: position 12,585 of record JAAUPC010000005.1, on the reverse strand, counting down.
GCTTAGCTTTTCCAGCGTCACTTTCGCATCGCCGACTAGGGGTTGGGCGGCGCGTTTATGTGCGTCGTAGCCGTGGATGTTGATCGACAAGAGCTTGCGGCCGGGGGCAGAGAAGACGGTCCAACTGCCGGTGGTAAAGTCCTGAAACCTTGTGCCAACGCCGATCACCAGATCCGCCTTGGCGGCAAGATCATTGCCGCAGCCGGTGCCGGTAACGCCGGGTGAGCCGAAGTGAAGGGTCTCTTCCCAGTCCACAGCGCCTTTGCCGGATTGCGTCTCAATCATGGGGATGTTGTGGGTTCTGGCGAAATTCAGCAGGGTCTCTTCCGCGCCGGAGTAAAGAACGCCGCCCCCCGCCACGATGAGCGGGTGTTTCGCCGCCTGGATCGCGGCAACTGCGGCCTCAAGCTCCCTCTGGTCCGGCTCGGGGCGGCGGATGTGCCAAATCCGCGGCTCAAAGAAATCAAGCGGGTAATCGTAAGCCTCCGCCTGCGTGTCCTGGCAAAAGGCCAGGCAGACCGGCCCACAGTTGGCGGGATCAGTCATCACCCGCAGCGCGCGGGGCAGAGCGGAAAGGATATGTTCCGGGCGCGAGATGCGGTCGAAGTAGCGGACGACCGGGCGGAAGCAGTCGTTGGCGGAAACGGTCGCGTCGTCGAAATCCTCGATCTGTTGCAAGACCGGGTCGGGCGCGCGGGAGGCGAAGATGTCGCCCGGGATGAACAGGACGGGCAGGCGGTTCACATGGGCCACAGCGGCGGCGGTGACCATGTTGGTGGCCCCGGGGCCGATGGAGGAGGTGACGGCCATGGCCTTGCGGCGGTGGTTTGCCTTGGCATAGGCGACAGCGACATGCGCCATGGTCTGTTCGTTCTGGCCGCGCCAAGTGGGCAGCGTATCCTTGTGGGCATGCAGCGCCTCGCCCAGGCCCGCAACGTTGCCGTGCCCGAAGATCGCCCAGACGCCTTCGATGAAGCGGCCGCCATCCTCGGAGGATTGCAGCGAAAGCCAGCGCACCATGGCTTGGGCAGCGGTCAGGCGGATCGTGGTCATGGTTGGGCCTCCTGGCGGGCCTTGTCCCAAAGGGTGCAAAGCCGCGTGTAGCGGTCGGTCATCTGGGCAATGGCTTCGGCGTCAGTCATCTGGCCCTGAAGCCAGGCGCGAGCGGCATCGGCAAAGATCGTACGGCCGACAGCGAAGCCTTTCACAAGGGGGTGCCGCGCCGCAAGGGCGAAGGAGGCGGCGAGGTTGGATTCGCTGGCGTCAAGGCCAAGGACGACGATGCCACGGGTATGCGGGTCGTTGGCCTCGATCGCGGCGCAGGCGTTTTCCCAGGCTTTTGCAGTGGTGAAGGGTTCCAGCTTCCACCAGTCGGGGTAGATGCCAAGGTCATAGAACCGCTGGATCAGTGTGGCAGAGGTCGCGTCGGTGACGGGGCCGACTTTGGAGGGGATAAGCTCAAGGAGGAATTCAAGCCGGTTGCGGCGGGCGGCATGGAAGAGACGGCGGATGGTATCCTCTTGTTTCGCCTGCGTTTCCGTGTCGTCATCGGGGTGGGCAAAGCACAGGACCTTGACCACATGGTCCAGTGGCCATTCCTGAAGGCCGCCGAAATCGGGGCCCAGCTCAGGTTCCAGGGTGAGCGGACGGGAGCCGGGCCATTCCACCGGGCGGCCGATCCAGAGGCCGGTGCCCGCGGCTTGGAAGAGGGCGCCGCGGCCAAGGCGGCTGTCGCAAAGAATGCCGTGGCCGGGCCTGCCACTGGCGGTTTGCAAGGCAGCAGCCAGGCAAAGCTGCTTGAACTGGCCGATCTTCAGCGGGGTGGCACCTTCCATCTGCTCAAACTGCAGGCGGTGGTCGAAGGCGAAGACCCGCATTGTAGAGCGGTCGTGGTGGCGGTTGGTGGCCCAGTGGATCTGTTCGAGGGCAGGGTCCTTGCGGAGGGCTGGCGTCACGACGCCGCGTTGCAGGAAGAACTGCAACTCCTCCCAGCTTGGGTAGGCCGGGGTGCAGCCATGGCGGCTTACGGCGAAGGCCCCGCAGGCGTTGGCGTAAGTGAGGGCGGTCGGCCAGGGTTCGCCATCTAGCCAGCCCTTCAGGAGGCCGGACATGAACCCATCGCCCGCGCCAAGGACGTTGAACACCTCAATCGGGAAGCCGGGACCAGTTTGCCCGTCGTCGAGGGAGGCGGGGATGGGGCCGGTGAAGGCTGCAGCCCCCATGGGCCCGCGTTTGCAGACAAGGGTGGCTGCGCTGACCGCACGCACGGCGCGGAGGGCGGCGATGGTGTCGGTGGTCCCGCCAGCGATATGAAACTCTTCCTCGGTGCCGACGATGAGGTCGAAAAGGTGCAGCGTGGCCTTCAGCTTGGCGGTGACCTGGGAGCTTTCGATGAAGCGGCTTTCGCCGTCGCCATGGCCCGCAAGGCCCCAGAGGTTGGGGCGGTAATCAATGTCGAGCGCGGTTTGCAGGCCGTGTTTCCTTGCCAGGGTCAGGGCCTTCAGGACCGCCGCCTCGGTCCGCGGATGGGACAGGTGGGTGCCCGTGGCGACAACGGACCGCGCCTCGGCCAGGAAGGCCTCATCAATGTCATCTTCACACAACGCCATGTCGGCGCAGTTTTCGCGGTAGAAGATCAGCGGGAACTGCTTGTCGTCGCGGATGCCCAGCAGGACAAGGGCGGTCAAACGCTCGGGGTCGGTCGTCACGCCGCGGGTGTCGACGCCTTCCTTTGCCAGTTCTTCGCGGATGAAGCGGCCCATGTGTTCATCGCCGACGCGGGTTATGAGCGCGGACCTAAGGCCAAGGCGCGCCGTGCCCGTCGCCATGTTGGTGGGCGAGCCGCCGATATACTTCTGGAACGACCCCATATCCTCCAGCCGCCCGCCGACCTGCGCGCCGTACAGGTCAACCGAGGACCGGCCAATGGTGATGACATCCAGCGTCTTGCGGTCTGCGCCAGCCACTTTGTCCATGCCGCATCACCTTTGCTAATGGATCAATGATTGAGTCGGTCCTGTGATTAGAACAAATATTCTATTTTGACCAAGCGCGGAAGCCCTAAGTTTCCCGCCGCGCCGCAATGGCCACAGCGAGGGACAAGGCCAGTGCAATCGTCGCCGACAGCGATCTGAAGGCACCGAAGTCAACTTCGGTGACAGTCAGGATGGTATCGGCAAAGCCTGACAGCGGGCTGTCCCTGCGGTCTGTAAGCGCCACAACCGGAAGGCCGAGGTCACTGGCGCTCTGGGCGAGGGCCAGTGTTCGGCCGAATAGGGGGCAAAGGAAACGACCAGCAACACATCGCCCGAAAGCATGGCAGCCCGGGCGCTGACGCCTCCTGTGCCCGCATGAAGTTGGGCCGCAACGTCCAGCTTTTCGAACACATAGGCAAGATACGCCACCACGGGGAAAGACCGCCGCAACCCCGCAAGATGGATCACGCGGGCCGCGGCAAGGTTGCTAACTGCTTGTTCCAGCGCTGTTTCATTCAGATCTTGGGCCAAAGCCTCCAGCGATTGGCGGCCGGCATCGACAAATTCGGCCACCAGGGCCGCCGGTGCGCCACGCGGCCCGGCCTTCAGGTTTGCAAGCCGCGTCGCATAGTCGGGCAGGCCTGCTGGCAAGGCGCTGCGAAACAGGCGCTGCATTTCCGCAAAGCCGCTGAACCCGAGAAGCTGACAAAAGCGCATGACGGCAGATGGCGGCACCTCCGAGTTTTTGGCAATCTGGGCGACGGTAGAGAGGGCAATCCTGTCGGAATGTTCCGCCAGATAGTCGGCGCATTGCTGCAAGCGGCGTGGCAGTTGGCCGCTGACCTGAGCAAGACGCTCGCGGAAAGCTTCGACCGATTCGGGCGGCGGGGCGGCGGTGGTGGGGGGGAGTTCCGACATGCGGTCACCTGCTGCGATGGGCCTGCAGGATGGAACAAATGTTCCATAACAGCAAGTCTGTTCTGAAAAGGGCAGCGCCAAGGGGGCAGCGGAACGAAAAACCCCCGCGCCTTGCAGCGCGGGGGGGCATCAGGAGTGCGGCGCAGGTGTTACTGGCTCAGCTTGTTGTACTCAGCCAAGCCGGTGGCAACGATGTCGTACCATTCGCCGGACTCGCGCATTTCGGTAATCCCGCGGTTCAGCATGGCGATATAGACGCGACCGCGCGGATTGCTTTTCGACGTCAGGAAGTGATAGGTGATGAACGTCGCCAAAGCCGGGTTCGGCGCGACACGGTCATTGGCGTTCAGTTCGGTGAAGTTGGACGATGCCGTTTCAGACTCGATCGAATAAAGGTCAACTTCACCCGACAGCAGCATTTCCGCACATTCCATCGGCGACTTCGGGTGAACGTAGCTCACCAGAGGTTCAACCAGGCCCTGCACTTCAAGGTCGCTGATTGGCCAGGCTTCAGGGCGGCAGATCTTGGCGCCTGCATAGTCAGCGAATTCGCGGGCTTCAGCGTATTTGCTGTCGACCAGCGTGTTGAACGAATACGCGGTTTCATAGATCGGCAGCGAGAAGTCGAATTCGGTGCACATGCGGACCGAGAATTCGCCAAGGAGGTCGAGCTTGGAACAGTCGGGCGATTCCCAGGCGATGGAGACGTCGAACGCCCCGGTTGGCAGCAGCACGTCGATGTGGGACATCCAGTCGTCGACATAGGCGACGTCGTAGCCACGGTCGTTGCCACCGCGCTGCATGGCTGTTGCGGCCATCCGGACGAAGATGCCACCACCGGACAGCGTTTCGTCGGTGAAGGGCATCCAGTTGTTAGAGCTGACAAATTTCAGCGGCGGTTCGTAAAGGTTCGTGTTGGTCCGGGACGCTTCCTGTTCTTGGGTCTCTTGCTGGATGATCGAGGCGAGTTCGGAATCCGGGGTCAGGCGGCCATCCTCGCAAGGCAGGATCAACTGAAGACCGGCCGGCAGGCTGTTCGGGTTCGCCGCCAGGGCATCTCGGTTGGCGTTGAAGATCATCTGATAATCATAAGATCCGTAGGCGGCCTGGGCGATGGAACCCAGCGAGTCGCCTTCGGTGACCGTATAGGTGGTGCAGGCTTCTTGTGCGGAGGCGACAACCGGAAACGCAAGCAGCAACGCCGACAGAGCCGTCGTCCGGTATTTGTCAGATACAGTTCTCATGTATGTCATGTCCTTCTGACGACAGTTGCAAATAGCGGGGTGTTCGACATTCCGAAACAATCCGCGCACTGTTGACAGGAAGACGTTTGGAAGTGGCACGAATAAGGCAATTCAAAGGATTCATGGGTTCAAAGGCGCTTTGCGACAAGTTGTGAAGAGGGTTCGGAAACAAACACACAACCTAAGATTATTTTAGCGCCGTCGGACGCGTGCTCAGTTTGGCAATTGTTGAAGTCTTGCGGGTGTCGGTCAGCAAAAAGACCGGCCCTTGAGGCCGGTCTCTTCGCAGTTGCAGGCAGACCTTACTTTTGCTGAGCGTTACGCTCCAGCGCGGAGGACACGATATCGTACCATTCGCCTGATTCGTACATTTCGACCACGCCTTCATTCAACATCCCGATCATCTCAACCGCGCGGGCGTTGGATTTATGGGCAATGACATGCAGGCTGTCGAAGGTCATCAGATGCGGATTCTGGGCAAAGTCACCGACCATGCCAAGCTCGGCAATTGCCGAGTCGCCCACTTCAGCATCGATCGAGACGAGGTCAATCTTACCGGCTGCCATCGCTTCAAAGCAATTGATCGCCGAGACCGGGCGCGTCAGGTCAATCTTGTCGCTGGTGAGACCCGCCTCTTCCAGCACCCCGGTCGTATAGCTTTCGGGGCGGCAGATGCGTTTGCCTTCAAAGCTGGAGTAGCTGGTGGCCGACAAAAGCTCACTTCCGACCGGTGCGAAGAAGCCGTCTACGATTTCGTAAAGCGGGGCAGAGAAGACGAACGCTTCACAGCGGGCGGCGTCGCTGGTGGACAGCATGCCCGTTGATTCGCAATCCGGGCGGACCCAGGGAAAGCTGAGGTCATAGGCCCCGGACGGCAAGAGCGCATCGATATGGGCCTGCCAGTCATTCACAAAGGTCATGTTGTAAGGCATGCCGGGATCAGCACGGAAGACAGCCATTTCAACCAGTTGGGTGAACATCCCGCCGCCGGGAAGCATCTCGTCGGCGAAGGGGGCATAGCCGTTGCCGGTGACAAAGCGGTACGGGAAGTCCATCGGCGGTTCTTCGGCGGCGGGGGCCGATTCTGCCGCGACCGGGGTGGCAGCGGCAACTTCGGTGGTGCCCGTGCTGACCACTGGAAGATCAGGCACAACGGCGACCGCTTCGCTTGCAGGATCAATCACGGTGGTTGACAGCCCGACAGAGGGCGTGGCGGCTGCCGCAACCTCCGACCGGGGATCGCAGGGAATGGCTAGCAATGCGCCCACTTTGATCAGGTCGGCCTTGGCCCCAATGACATCAACGTTGGCCCCATAGATGACGCGGTACATGTCGCCATCACCATAGGCCGCGCGCGCGATGAAGCGCAGGTTATCACCGGCCACGACGGTGTAAGTCTTGCAGGCCTCTTGCGCGAAAGCAGCGCCGCTGGTCAGCAAGGCGGCTGTGCAGCCGATGCAGAGGGTCTTCGCCGAAATCGTCATCCGTGCACTCCTTTGGTCAACGGCCCGTTGCGCAGGGGTGCCTTGGTGGTCACGGGGAGGTGGTCACGCGCGGCAGCGGCAGGCTGAAGACTTTTGCTGGTATTATTCATGTCCTAAACGGGGGTTAAGCCGCGGAAAGTGTTCGTTCCCGTGTTGCATTGCGCGCGACGGCAAGTCCCAACGCTTCGACCAGCGGGTCAAGCTTGGCGGGCGCGGACGGCCGTGAGGGGGCCGGTGCCTGCGTCTCGTCGACGGTGGGGTAGGTTGCTGCAGATTTGCGAAGGCGGTCGATCACGGCGATCCTCATTGTCCGGCCTTCGCGGCCAATTGCATGGTCGCATCGGCAAGTTTGTTGTCACGGATGATCGCGAACTCGGTCGTGGCGGTGCCGCTTTCGACCAGCGACGTCATGATGGCCTCTAGCGACATCGGCCCGTCAAGCGCGACCCCGGTGGTCTTGTCACGAAAGAGGATGTCTCCCGGGCGCAAGGTGGTGGCATTGGGCGCGTTCACCGCCGTGACCACGCTGCGCCATTCGCCATCAATCGTGCTGACCGACAGGTTGACGCCATTGGCCAGGCTGACCAGGCGTGTGGCAGTGACGGTCATCAGGCCGGTCTGCTGTTCCAAGGACGAGCCGGCATATTGCACCACGACCCGCGCCTTGCCGTCGGGATCAACGCGCATGGCGTTCAGGACCGCGGTGGTAATGCTGCCGCTTTGCTGAACGTCGACACCGTTGACAGAATAGACGATCAGGCCATTGGACAACCAGTCTCCGACGGAAGCGACGTCGACATCCGGCAGGATCCGCAGGATGATTGCCACGCGCTTGCCGCCAATGATGCGGTTATCCTCAAGGAAGGGCATCTTGGCGTCCCAAGCGGCAAAACCGACCTGGTTTTCAAGCAAGGCAATGCCGGTATCGGCCGCAACGGCAGGGGCAGGTTCTTCCACAACCGGCTCGGCAGCCACTTCCGGCACCACTTCGGGCGCAGGGGTAGGTTCGGCGGCAGGTTCGGCGGCAACTGTTTCCGCAACCTCGGACGTCGCGGTTTCTACGGGGGCAGCTGGCGTTTCGGGCGCAGCCACAGCGGTTTCGCCGGCGGTTTCAACGGTTGGTTCGGTGGCAGTATCGGTCGCCGTATCAGCGGTAACCGGAGCGGCAGCATTGTCCTGCGGGGGGGCCTCCTCGGCAGGCTCAGCTGCCACGGGTTCGGGGGCGGCAGGCGCTGCTGCAGCGGTTTCTACGGAAGTTTCTGCGGCAGCTTCTGAGGCAGCTTCCGCGGGTGCCGGTTGCTCGGCGGCAAGGGAAGCGGTCGCCGTGTCGGCGGCTGTGGCGGTCTCAACGCTTGGTGCTCCAACCTCTTCGCCGCCCATCAGGATCAGGCCAAGACCGACGACAGTAAGCGCAGCCGCCACCCCGCCGACCAGCTGGACCGTCATACCACTGCGGCGCGTTTTGCCCGCCTCGGGGGTCAGCCCGGTCTGTGCCGCCACTGCCGGTTTTGCCTGTGTGTCAGCCGCCTTTGGCTGGGGCTGTGACACTTGCCGCGCCAACTGAGGAGGACCGCCGAACTCAGCTGCTGCACCTTGCGCTTCGATCCGGGTGGCAGCCTCGGCCCGGGCATTGGCCACCATGGCCTGCACGGCGGCGGCGATGTCGTCATTCGGATCAATCGGCAAATGGACGCCAGGCCGGAACATCGCCAGCCATTCCTGTGCAGTCTGCACGCGCTGTTTCGGCAGAGTGCTGAGCGCTTTGTCGATCGCGGCGAGAAAGCCCGGCGGATAGCCGTCAAACCGCCCGACCAACGGCGTGTAGGGGTCCGGCTGGTCCTCTGCCAAAGCTGCAAGCCGCGCTTGGCCGTTCACCGGGGCTTCACCGCTGATCAGGTGGTAAAGCGTGGCACCCAGGGCGTAAAGGTCGCTCCACGGGCCTTGTTCGGACCCGGCGATGTAGAATTCCTGGGGGGAATAACCGTCCTTGACCACGCGCAACGCCGACATGGCACGGCCGGTCTGGCTGGCATGTTCCCGCGCGGCGCCAAAATCGATCAGGATCGGCTGGCCCTTCTGGTCGACCAGCACGTTGTCGGGCGAAATGTCGCGGTGCAGCATGTCGTTTGAGTGGATGAAGCCAATCGCCGCCAGCAATTTTTCGGTCATCAGGACGATTTCTTCGGCATGGGGCATCGGGCCCTGACCGTCGATGATCTGCTGGAGGTCCAGCCCGTTGATGAAGTCGATCGCCATATAGGCGGTGCCGTTGTCTTCAAAGACCTGATGCACGGCCACGATATTGGGGTGGACGATCTTGGACAGATGCCGCGCTTCACGCACGAAAAGCTGCACGACGGACCGCAGTTCCGCCGTGTGCGCGCGCGACCGGGCGGTGACCATCGCCTTGCTACGACGGCAAAAGGCGCTGGGGAAGCATTCCTTGATCACAACGTCCCGATCAAGGCTGTCCTTGGCCAGATAGGTGATGCCAAAGCCGCCACTGTTGATGTAACGGACAATCGTGTACTGGCCCTTCAGCAGCTTCGTGCCGGGCTGAAGCTCGTCAACGAGATCGTCAGCATCCTCGATAGGAGCCTCGACAGCTTTCTGCTGTGCCATCTTGCCCATCCTTCCCGAAAGCGCGGCCTGTCTGGATGCCTAAACAGCAGCGTCGCAGCGGGGGTCCAACCATTTCCCGCACCTCGCCCGGCATCGTCCACGCCCGCGCACCAATCTACAGTTTGATGCATGGTTGTGGATGACGGCGAAAATGGGGCGCTTGGATGGAATATTGAAGGACCGCCGCGCTCAACCACGGGGTGAGGCCCAAGCTTTGTGGCTTTCCCGGGGCAACAAAGTCCTGCGCCCGGCCGTCCGGCAGATTCTTCAATGGCGACAATGTGATCCGGGCATGGCCTGACTGACGGCCCTTGCCAGGCTTCCTTAGGGCGGGGTTGTCAGCCGTGCCGCCGCCGCACGGTTGGCGGGCGACCGGGCAGGGCAAGCCGACAGTCGTTGCGCATGCGTTCCGCCACCACCTTCCCGCGTGAGATGACCGCCAGCCGGTCAGGCCGCAAGCGCAGCGCCTCAACCGGATTGCCAGCGTCAAGAACCACTAAACTTGCCTGATCGCCCGGTTTCAGGCCGTAGCTTGCTAGGTTCATGATCTGCGCGTTCGTCTCGGTGACCATGGTGAAGCAGCGCGCCATTTCGGCCGGATGGGTCATCTGGGCCACGTGCAGGCCCATGAAGGCCACATCGAGCATGTCGGCCGTGCCAAGGGAATACCATGGGTCAAGCACGCAATCTTGCCCCCAGCCGACGGGAATGCCCATGGCCTGCATTTCCTTGACCCGCGTTAGGCCGCGGCGTTTGGGGTAGGTATCGTGGCGGCCCTGCAGGGTGATGTTGATCAGCGGGTTCGGGATCGCGGTCATCCCCGATTCCGCGATCAGGGGAAGAAGCTTGGACACATAGTAGTTGTCCATCGAATGCATGGAGGTGAGGTGGCTGGCAGCCGCCATTGCCCCCAGCCCGTGTCGGGTGACCTCTCGGGCCATAGTTTCCACGTGGCGGGACATCGGGTCGTCCGTCTCATCGCAGTGGACGTCCCACATCAACCCCCGTTCGGCGGCGATGCGGCCAAGGTCGCGCAAGGTGTCAGCGCCTTCCTCCATCGTGCGTTCAAAGTGGGGGATGCCACCGACGACATCAACGCCCATGTCCAGCGCGCGCAGCAGGTTCTGGCGGCCGGTCTTCGTGCGGTAAAGCCCGTCCTGCGGGAAGGCGACAAGTTGCAGGTCAAGGTAGGGGGCGACGATGCGCTTGACCTCAAGCATCGCCTCAACCCCGCGCAGATGGTCGGGGGTGGTGTCCACATGGGTACGGATCGCGAGAAGGCCCATGCTGACCGCCCAGTCGCAATAGGTGACCCCACGGGTGACCAGGTCGTCAATCGTGGCGATATCGCGCAACTCGCCCCAAAGACTGATACCTTCGAGGAGGGTGCCAGAGGCGTTCACGCGGGGCAGGCCATAGCTGAGCGTCGCGTCCATGTGGAAATGCGGATCGACGAAGGGGGGGGAGACGAGGTCTCCGGTCGCGTCGATCACGCGGGCGGCGGTCGCCTCCAGGCGCCCGACGGCGGCGATGCGGTCGCCTTTGATGCCGATATCGGCCACCGTCCCATCGGGCAGGGTGCCGCCCTTCACCAGAAGATCGAACATTCAGCGTTCCCCCTTGTTGTAGGGCAGCATCAGGGCGGCAGGCACCTCGGCCCGGCGGGACATCAGGATCAGGGCGAGGATGGACAGGATATAGGGCGCGGCCAGGAAAAGCTGGTAAGGCAGCACGGCACCAAGGTCGGTCTGTTGCAGGCGAATCTGCAGCGCGTCGAAGGCGGCGAAAAGGATCGCGCCAAGGACAGCCTTGCCGGGCCGCCACGCGCCGAAGACGACCAGGGCCACGCAAACCCAGCCGCGGCCGTTGACCATCTCGAAGAAGAAGCTGGAGAAGGCGGAAAGGGTCAGGAACGCCCCGCCCACTGCCATGAGGCCGGAGCCGACAATCACCGCGCCCATGCGCAGCGCGGTGACGGAAAGCCCCTGCGCCTCAACCGCCGCCGGCAAGCGATATTTCGGCGCTTTGTTATTCTCAACGACTGCGCCCTCAAATGGTGCGCGCACTTCAATCGCCGGCGGATGCAGGACCGGATCAACAGCGACCAGCACATTATCGCGGATGACGACCGCGAAGGCGTTCTGCACGAAAATTCCCTGCCCCATCGATTGCTCGATGCGGTTGCCCTCGATGAGGATGTCGCGCGAGGCAATTTCGGGCGACTTGATGAAAATTCCTTGCGTCGCCCCGCCCCCCGGCGTCGAAATCACCTCGTTGCTGGGCCGGTGGCACGGAGGGGAACCCGACGCCCTGGCCGAGCTCTTGCCCGTGGTCTATGGCGAGTTGCGCCGTCTCGCCCGCCGCGCTCTGGGTGATGGTGTAACCCGAAACCATGATCGCAAGGCTGTCGATCGCCGTCACCGCGTCGAGGAATTCTGTCGCGACGATGACGTGCTTCGGCTCGACCACGTTGATGCAGTGCGCCAGCGACTGGCCGGTCAGGTTGGTGTTGATCAGCGCGACCACGCCGCCGGCACGCCGCCGTCCTGCATCGATGAGATCGAAGCGCGTGGTTGGCTGGCCGAGGAGTGAGTTGACGTCGTCGACGTCCAGCGACGGCTGCGTGGTGCAGTCTCAGCGGTGACGAAGTCGCTGTGGGCTTCCCGTTTGGTCGGCATCCCGCTTCCCCTGGTATCCTATGGCGGCACCTCGATGCTGACGACGGCCGACCGCAACGACATGACCCATCCGCGCATTCGCGCCAATCTCGCCCGCTTTGCCGCCTCGCCCGACCCCGACCCCGCGCACGATACTCCCCACCGCCATCGCCGCCCCGTACCGCACGTGCGCCGTTGTACGACTCCGACAGCAGCGACACGATCCGCGGCGTCTGCTCCGGCTCCGAGCACAGCACGAACCCCAGCGCCAGCGCCGGGAGGGCCAGGTCAATTGGCACGACCTGCTGTTTGGCAAAACGGAGATCGCCCGCCGCCACGCCCTCAAGAATCTTTCCCAGCACCTGCCCCTGCGGCCCTTGGCTCGATTTGTTTATATGTACTTTCTATTGGGGGGCTGGCGAGATGGTCGGGCGGGTTTCCGCTGGTGCGTCTTGCAGATGTTCTATGAGTATTTAATCTTGCTCAAGGTCTGGGAGATCGAGCAGCGGCCCTACGATCACATCTATGGCCCCAGCGCCCAGCGGGCGGAGCCGAGCCCGTTGTCAGGGGAGACCGGGCTGGAGAACCGGGCTCTGGAAAAATCTGAAGCCGCTTCATGAATCCCGCGAGACTAGGCCGAACTTTATAATTCTCTACCCAGCGCTGGAGCGAGGCCCAAGCAAGA
>JAAUPC010000320.1 GCA_012036325.1 Paracoccaceae bacterium | reverse complement strand
GAGCCGACGATCGCCATGATGTTCTCGGTCAACAACTCCCCCATGGCCGGGCGGGAGGGGCAGCACGTCACCTCGTCGAAGCTGAAGCAACGGCTCGCGAAGGAACTTCTCACCAATGTTTCCATCCGAATGGAAGAGACGGACACGCCCGACACCTTCAGGACCGCGGTCGAGATTCGCCGCGAGGGGCGCTACGACCTCTACGACCTCTTCCTGGAGATGCCGCCGCCACTCGCGCCGCGCCGTCGCCGCCTGGGGGCTGGACCCCTTGCGCCGAACACCCCTCGCTCGCCTCGAACACGGTCACCGCGATCCGCGTGCCAGAGGGTGTCGATGCCCGCGACGTGATCCGCATCGGGTATGAGCGTTACAACACGTCCTTCGGCTCCGGCCTTGCGCGGTTGGCAGGCAAGGTGTTCCGCATCGGCCACCTTGGGGATCTCAACGAAGGCATGTGCCTGACTGCCATCGCCGTCGCTGAAATGGCGCTGGTTGAGGCTGGGGCGGACATCGAATTCGGTTCCGGCACTGCCGCTGCCCAGGCCTGGTATGCCCAGGGCCGCACCGCCCAGGCAGCCCTCCGCATGGCTGCTGAATAATACAATAGGAATAGATAGATGAGCCACACTCTTCACCCACTGCGCAAGCAGCGGCTCCAGCGGTCTGAACTCGCGGTTCCGTCCTCGAACCCTTCGATGATCGACAAGGCTGCCGATGGCCCCGCCGACTATGTCTTTTTTGATCTTGAGGACGCCGTCGCGCCCCCGGAAAAGGAACAGGCCCGGAAAAATTGCATCCAGGCGCTGAATGACATCGACTGGGCCGCCAAGGGCAAGACGGTTTCCGTGCGGATCAACGGCCTTGATACCCATTACATGTACCGCGACGTGGTGGATGTGATGGAGCAGGCCGGAAGCCGGGTCCACACCCTTCTGGTGCCAAAGGTCGGCGTCCGCGATGACCTTTACATGGTCGAAGCGATGGTCAACCAGATCGAGCAGGCCAAAGGCTACACCACCCGCGTCGGCCTTGAGGCCCTGATCGAAACCGCGCTCGGCATGGCCAATGTCGAAACCATCGCCCAGTTTGGGGGCCGGCTCGAGGCGCTGCATTTCGGCGTTGCTGACTATGCGGCCTCCATGCGCGCCCGCACCACCAATATCGGTGGCCTGAACCCGATGTACCCCGGTGACCAGTGGCACGCCGCGATCTCCCGCATGGTCATCGCCTGCCGCGCCTATGGCCTGCGCGCCATCGATGGCCCGTTCGGTGATTTCTCTGACCCCGAAGGCTACAAGGACGGCGCCCGCCGCGCTGCGGCCCTTGGGTGCGAAGGGAAATGGGCGATCCACCCCAGCCAGGTAGCACTCGCCAACGAAGTCTTCAGCCCGACTGAGGCCGAAGTCACCAAGGCCCGCCGCATCATCGAGGAGTTGAAACTGGCCGAGGCGCAAGGCAAGGGTGCCGCCAGCCTTGACGGCAAGATGATCGACGCCGCCTCCGAAAAGATGGCGCGCAACCTTCTTGCCGTGGCCGAAGCGATCGGCGCGAAGTAACAAACAGGCACGAGTTTTCTGCGAAAACTCGGATAAGCAGGGAATGAATTTTCGCAGAAAATTCATGCAATTGACAGGGGTTTCAAATGGACATTCACGAATATCAGGCCAAGGAAATCCTCGCCCGCTTCGGTGTGCCCGTTCCGCGCGGCGGGCTGGCCTACAGCCCCGAACAGGCCGGCTACCGCGCCCGCGAACTGGGCGGCAATGCCTGGGTCGTCAAGGCCCAGATCCACTCCGGTGGCCGGGGCGCTGCCGGGGGCGTGAAGCTTTGCCGTGATGAACATGAGGTGTCCGCTTTCGCCGCAACGCTTTTCGGCAAGCAGCTCGTTACCAAGCAGACCGACGCCAACGGCAAGGGCGTCTACCGCCTCTGGGTCGAAGCGGCCTCTGACATCGCGCGCGAGATGTACCTGGGTTTCGTCCTGGACCGCAAATCCGAACGCATCATGATCGTCGCCTCCGCCCATGGCGGGATGGAGATCGAGGATCTCGCCGAAACCGACCCCGACTCGCTTCGCCGCATGACCATTGACCCGGCTGTGGGCCTGTCGGAATTCCAGGCCCGCGAACTTGCCTTCCAGCTTGGCCTGAAGGGCGGCCAGATCGCCCAGATGGTCACCATCCTGAAAGCCTGCTACCGCGCCTACCGCGACCTTGACGCCGTGATGGTCGAGATCAACCCGCTGGTCATCACCGGCACCGGTGACCTTGTGGCGCTGGATGCCAAAATGTCCTTTGATACCAACGCGCTTTTCCGCCGCCCTCAGGTGGCTGAACTCCGTGACCGCAGCCAGGAAGACCCCCGCGAATCCACCGCGGGCGACCACGGCCTGTCCTACGTCGGCCTAACAGGTGACATCGGCTGCATCATCAACGGCGCGGGCCTTGCGATGGCGACGATGGACATGATCAAGCTGGCCGGGGGCGAACCCGCCAACTTCCTCGACATCGGCGGCGGCGCCTCGCCCGAACGCGTGGTGAAAGCCTTCCAGACCGTCCTCGCAGACCGCAACGTCGGCGTCGTCCTTGTGAACATCTTCGCCGGGATCAACCGCTGCGACTGGGTCGCCGAAGGCGTCGTTCAGGCCTATCGCCAGCTTGGGCTGACCCTGCCGGTCGTCGTCCGCCTGGCTGGCACCAACGTGGAGGAGGGGAAACGCATCATCGAAACCTCTGGCCTGCCTCTGATCTCTGCCGACACCCTTGCCGAAGCGGCCGCCAAAGCCGTTTCCGCCAAAGCCGCCTGAAGGAGACCCCAAATGGCCATCCTGATCACCGAACACACGAAAGTCATCGTCCAAGGCATGTCCGGCCGCATTGGCGCTTTCCATGCAGCCGACATGATCAAGCACGGCACCAACGTCGTGGGCGGCGTCACGCCGGGACGTGGCGGCGAAACCCACCTCGACCGCCCGCTTTTCAACACCGTGCGAGAGGCGGTGGAGGCGACGGGCGCGGAAGCCTCCCTCGTCTTCGTCCCCCCCCCTTTCGCCGCCGACGCGATCATGGAAGCCGCCGATGCCGGCATCAAGACCGCCGTCTGCGTCACCGACGGCATCCCCAGCCAGGACATGATGAAAGTCAAACGCTTCCTGAAACGCTACCCGGAAAAGCGGAAGATGCGCCTTGTCGGCCCGAACTGCGCCGGGATCATTTCGCCCGGCAAGGGCTTCATGGGCATCATGCCGCCGCATATCTACATGCCTGGTCGCATCGGCATTGTTGGGCGTTCCGGCACGCTGGGCTATGAGGCGGCAAGCCAGATGAAGGCCCTTGGCATTGGGGTTTCCACCAGCGTGGGCATCGGCGGTGATCCGATTAACGGCAGCAGTTTCAAGGACATCCTGCAGCTTTTTGAAGCTGACCCTGAAACCGACGCGATCATGATGATCGGTGAAATCGGTGGCCCGCAGGAGGCCGAAGCCGCGGCTTATGCCCGCGACCACATGACAAAACCCGTGGTCGCCTATATTGCTGGCCTCTCCGCCCCCAAAGGCCGCAAGATGGGCCATGCCGGGGCGATCATCAGCGCCTTCGGAGAATCTGCGCAGGAAAAGGTTGAAATCCTTGAGGCTGCCGGCATCACCGTCGCCCCGAATCCCTCCGCCATGGGCGAAACCATGGCGCGTGTCCTTGCCAAACGTCAGGCTGCCTGATCCCAAGAATTTTCTGCGAAAATTCTCAACCCGCCACGGCCCGCGCTAAGGCGCAGAACTGCTCCAGCCCGATCTCCTCGGCCCGTGCGGTCGGGGGGATCGCGACGCTTTCCAGCACAGCCTCCACATCCGGGCAAAGACCTTTGAGCGATGACCGCAGCATCTTCCTGCGCTGGTTGAACGCCATGGCAGTAACGCGCTGCAACACCATGAAATCACAAGGAAAACGCGGTTCTGGCAGGGCGGTAAGATGCACCACCGCCGAATGCACCTTGGGCGCGGGGGTGAAGGCTTCGGGCGGCAGGGTCATCACCACAGCCGCATTGCAACGCCACTGCGCCAGCAGCGCCAGCCGCCCGTAATGGTCGCCCCTTGGCTTGGCCACGATCCGCTCGGCCACTTCCTTCTGGAACATCAGCGTGAGCGTTGACCACATCGGCGGCCAGACCTTGGGCGAAAGCCAGCGGATCAGAAGCTCCGTCCCCACATTGTAAGGCAGGTTCGCGACAATCTTCACAGGTGCCGTCAGATGGGCCGACAGGTCCAAGTTCAGCGCATCGCCTTCCAGGACCGTCAGCCGCCCCGGATAGGCCGCCCCGATCTCGGCCAAAGCGGGCAGACAGCGCGGGTCCTTTTCCACCGCCACAACCCGCCGCGCGCCTTC
>JAAUPC010000319.1 GCA_012036325.1 Paracoccaceae bacterium | reverse complement strand
GGCTACCTGTCTTAACCAAACGTCGCGCCTAGCTCACGAATGTATTCAAGCGCTTCTTCCAACTCCGGCGCCACCGCGCCCGGTTGCCGTCCCGCGCGATCGCAGCGGGCTCATAGCAACGGTTCCAGACACCTGAACGGCGCCGGTCTCGGCCCCGATCACGCCACCATGAAGCCGCGGTGCCGACTGGCTCGCCGCGATTCAGAATCCGGATGGCGGCTGGGGTGAGGATGCCATCAGCTACCGGTTAGACTACAAGGGCTATGAGCAGGCGCCTTCCACGTCGTCCCAAACGGCATGGGCCTTGCTTGGCTTGATGGCGGTCGGCGAGGTGGAGCGCGCGGCGAACGTGCGCGTGCGTTATCGCGATCTGGACGGCAACGAAGTGATCGAGGACGCCAGCGAGCTGCGCGCGGTCTGCTCCTGGACGTCGCCGAAGCGCGCCTTGATGCGGCGCGTGAAGGCGTGGCGCTGGCGGCTGAACGCATCCGCGAAGACGATGACCGCACCCCGGATGAGCTTTTCGCCAGCCTGCGCATCGATGCCGGCAACATGCCCGATGCCGAGAGCTTGGATGCCGACGTGGGCCGCCTGAAGCGCCAGCGTGAGGCCTTGGGGGCCGTCAACCTGCGTGCCGAGGAGGACGCGAAAACGGTCGAGGCGGAATATGACGCGCTGGCCAGCGAGAAGTCTGATCTGGAAGAGGCGGTGAAGAAGCTGCGCGCCGGAATTGCGGGCCTGAACAAGGAAGGGCGCGAACGGCTGCTGACTGCATTCGAGCAGGTGAATGCCAATTTTGCGACCCTTTTCACCCATCTCTTCGGTGGCGGTGAGGCGCGGCTGGTGCTGGTCGAATCCGATGATCCGCTTGAGGCGGGGCTTGAGATCCTGTGCCAGCCGCCGGGCAAGAAACTGGCGACCTTGTCCTTGTTGTCGGGGGGCGAACAGACGCTTACGGCCCTTGCGCTGATCTTCGGCGTGTTCCTTGCCAACCCCGCGCCGATCTGCGTGCTGGACGAGGTGGACGCGCCTTTGGACGACGCCAATGTCACCCGGTTCTGCGACCTTCTGGACGAAATGGCCCGGCGGACCGAGACGCGGTTCCTGATCATCACCCACCACGCGGTGACGATGGCGCGGATGGACCGCCTTTTCGGTGTGACGATGCAGGAGCAGGGTGTCAGCCAGCTTGTGTCAGTCGATTTGAAGAAGGCCGAGGCGTTGGTGGCCTGAGGGCGTTTGGATAACGGCATTTTAACCTGATTCGGGCAGAACGAGAGGTGAACATTCTCTCGGAGCCCGCCATGAACCCGATTTTCACCGTCGCCGCCCTCTTGGCCGCCATCGCCTGGTCCGATGGCAGGCTGGTGTTCGATATTCCCGGCTTTGGTACCCCGCAGGTGCACCGGGGGGTCAAGTAACGCTGTCCGTGATGGCCGAAATGGATAAGGTGATGGCGAAAACGGCCATGTAAACTTCTGCCCCGCGCCCTAAACCCTAGGGCAGAAGCAGGAGACTGACAGTGCGCTATTCCGGGTTTCGCGTGATTGCCGAGGCGTTGACGGGCCACAAGGGCTGGAAACCTGTCTGGCGCGACCCGGAACCGCAAGCGACCTATGATTACATCATCATTGGCGGTGGTGGGCATGGGCTGGCCACGGCCTATTACCTTGCGAAAGAATTCGGTCAGGCGCGGATTGCCGTGCTGGAAAAGGGCTATCTGGGTGGCGGCAACGTGGGCCGCAACACCACGATCATCCGGTCAAACTACCTGCTGGACGGGAATGAGCCGTTCTATGAATTTTCGCTGAAGCTGTGGGAAGGGTTGGAGCAGGACTTCAACTACAACGCCATGGTGTCCCAGCGCGGGATCATCAACCTTATCCACACCGATGCGCAGCGCGACGCCTTCACCCGGCGGGCCAATGCGATGATCCTGCATGGCGCGGATGCCGAGATGCTGAGCCGTGAGGATGTGCGCAAGCTGTACCCTTGGCTGAATTTCGACAACGCCCGCTTTCCGATCAAGGGTGCCATTGCGCAGAAACGTGGTGGCACGGTCCGGCATGACGCAGTGGCCTGGGGCTATGCGCGCGGGGCCGACATGCGCGGCGTCGATCTGATCCAGAACTGCGAAGTCACCGGCATGCGGATTGTCGGCGGGCGGATCCAGGGGGTTGAGACCTCTCGCGGCTACATCGGCGCAAAGAAGGTCGGCGTGGCGGTGGCGGGGTCTTCGTCCAAGGTGATGGCCCATGCCGGAATGCGGTTGCCGATCGAAAGCCATGTGCTGCAGGCCTTTGTGTCGGAGGGGCTGAAGCCCCTGATCGACGGGGTGATGACCTTCGGCGCGGGGCATTTCTATGTCAGTCAGTCGGACAAGGGCGGCCTCGTCTTTGGCGGTGACATCGACGGCTACAACTCCTACGCCCAACGCGGCAACCTGCCGGTGATCGAGGATGTGGCCGAAGGCGGCATGGCGCTGATGCCCGCGATTGGCCGGGTGCGGCTGCTGCGCAGCTGGGGCGGGATCATGGACATGTCGATGGATGGGTCCCCGATCATCGACAAGACGCCGGTTGAGGGCCTCTATTTCAACGGCGGCTGGTGCTATGGCGGGTTCAAGGCGACGCCCGCAAGCGGCTGGTGCTTCGCGCATCTGTTGGCGAAGGATGAGTCACATACGACCGCAAAAGCTTATCGGTTCGACCGGTTCCTCAAGGGTCTGATGATCGACGAAAAGGGTCAGGGCGCGACCCCAAACCTGCATTGAAGGGTATTTACGAATGATCATTCATCATCCTATCCTCGGCCCCCGCGATGCGCAGGAATTCGTCTATCTTGGCGATGCCAGTCTGATCAACCGGCCTGACGGAATGACGGCGGGGATCGAAGCGTTTCACGACTATGCCTACAACCGCAACAACCCTGCGGGAGAGCATCGGGAACTTTGGTATCACGAGCAGGGCGACCGGTCCTGGCTGGTGGTAACGCGCAACACGGTGACGCATGAGATTCTGGGCGTCGAACTGGCGCGGGACGTGGCGCGCGCGCAGGGGCGGTCGAAATGAGCCAATCGCACCGGATTGCAGGTGGGCAGGTCGACCGGACACGGACGCTGCGGTTTACCTTCGATGGGCTGCCTTACACGGGGCATCCGGGGGATACGCTCGCCTCGGCCCTTCTGGCGAGCGGCGTGCGGTTGATGGGGCGCAGCTTCAAATATCACCGCCCGCGTGGGCCCTTGAGCGCGGGGTCAGAAGAACCGAACGCGCTGGTCGAATTGCGGAGCGGCGGGCGGCAAGAGCCGAACACGCGCGCCACGGTGGCTGAGCTGTTCGACGGGCTGGAAGCGAATAGCCAGAACCGCTGGCCCAGCTTGCGGTTCGATGCGCTGGCGATCAATGATCGGCTGAACGCTTTCTTCGCCGCGGGGTTCTATTACAAGACCTTCATGTGGCCCAAGTCCTTCTGGGAAAAGCTTTATGAGCCGATCATCCGCCGCGCGGCGGGCTTGGGTCGGTCAGCCGGGACGAAGACCCGGACAGCTATGACAAGGGGTTCCTGCACTGCGATCTTCTGGTCATCGGGGCCGGTCCTGCGGGGCTGATGGCCGCGCTGACGGCGGGCCGCGCGGCCAAGCGGGTAATCCTCGCGGATGAAGATTTCCGCCTGGGCGGCGATTGAACGCCGAGACTTACGCGGTTGGTGGCATGGCCGGCGCGGATTGGGCGGCGGCAACGGTTGCGGAACTGGCCACGATGCCGAACGTTCGTTTGTTAACGCGCACCACCGTGCTGGGGGCCTTTGACCACGGCATCTATTCGGCAGTAGAGCGGGTGTCAGACCATTTGGCCTTGCCCGCGCAGGGCAAGCCTCGGCAGGTGCTGTGGCGTATCTATTCGCAGCGCGCGATCCTGTGCGGTGGCGCGACGGAGCGGCCGATTGCTTTCGAGAACAACGACCGGCCGGGGATCATGCTGGCGGGGGCCTTGCGGGCCTATGCCAACCGCTGGGGCGTGAAGGCCGGTGAGCGGGTGGCGGTTTTCACCAACAACGATGACGGGTTGCGGACGGCAGCTGACCTGACGGCCAAGGGGGTTGAGGTGGCTGCGGTCATCGACTCGCGTCAGGGCGATGAGGTGATTGATACCTCGGGCCGGTTGGGTCTGAAATCGATCACGGTTCGGAATCGGACCGGAAGAACGCGGACGATCAACGTCGATGCCTTGGGCGTTTCGGGTGGGTGGAACCCGAATGTGAACATCCATTCGCATCACCGATCACGCCCGGTCTGGGATCCGGCGATTGCGGCCTTTGTGCCGGGGGTGGGTGGCCCGCCGGGTCTGCTGGTGGCGGGGGCTGCGACGGGGGTTCTGTCCAC
>JAAUPC010000318.1 GCA_012036325.1 Paracoccaceae bacterium | reverse complement strand
AAGAAGCCGAGCTTGGGTTTGGGCCGCGTGGCCGTTTGGGCAAGCGCCGTGCCCGCGGGAATCATCGCGTCGAGCAGCGGCAGCGATACGGCGGCGCCGAGCCCGCGCAGTACCGTACGTCGCGACAGGTGCTTCTTGCTGATGAACATGCGCGCTTCGCCCCCTAGGCGCCGCCCTTCATCCGAAACTGCGTGCTATTTACGATACCCCAAACGAGCTCCGAAAACCGGTAGTCCGTCTCCGCGGGCGTCGGCGGACGATGCGCCGCACCGTCGGCATGTCCGTGTGCTCTAGCTTGCGCCCGAGCCCGTAGGTCATGAGCCGCTCGGTCAGCGTCTGCATCACCGACATGCCCACGGCGGTGGTCGCAAGCCCCGCCGCGACCTGCCCGCCGCTGATCACGGCTGCGTCGTAGTCGCCGCCCATGAGGCGCGATGTTATGAAATAGGCGAAGGCCGCTGTCGCGGACAGAAGCAGGGAAGCAAGCGAAAGACGAATCATGGAGAGGTCCTTGTGGGTCAGAGATGGAAGGAAAAGCGCGGCGCATCGCCGGTGCGGTCGATGCGGGCGCGCACGTTGAACGCCTGGGCAAGGTTCGCCTCGGTCAGGGCGGTATCGGGCGGGCCGTCGGCAAGGATGCGGCCTTCGCGCAGGATCAACACGCGACTCGCAAATTCGGCGGCCAGCGTCAGGTCATGCAGCGTGGCGATGACGGTCAGGCCAAGGCCCTTCAGCAGCGCCAGAAGTTCCAGCTGATGGCGGATGTCGAGGTGGTTCGTCGGCTCATCCAGCACGATGACGCGGGGTTCCTGCGCAGGGCGCGGGCGACCATCACCCGCTGACGCTCGCCCCCTGACAGCGTGCCAAAGGCACGGTCGGCCATTGCGTGCAGGTCCATCCGCCGGATCGCGGCAGCAATGATCGCCGCATCTTCGCCACTTGGGGTGGACAGACCCGCCCCCCAGCCTCTGCGGTGCGGCAAGCGGCCAAGGGCCACGATCTGCCGTGTGGTCAGGGCAAAGTCCGTCGGCTGTTCCTGCAGGACCGCGGCGACGATGCGGGCGGCCTCGGGCGCTTTCATCAGCCAAAGATCGCGGCCCATAAGGCGGACGGTGCCCTTGCGCGGCGCCTGGTGGCGGTAAAGGAGGCGCAGGAGCGAGGATTTCCCCGCACCGTTCGCACCGCAGATTGTCAGCACCTCACCCTTTGCCACGGCAAAGCTAAGGTCGTGCAGAATGTCAGGCTGGCGCGCGGGGCCCCAGAAGACGCCGGAGAGTTCGACCACGGGCGTCACTGGATGGCCCCTTCACGGGTGACGATGATCGCGGCGGGGATGCGGGCAAGGGTGTTGTCGCACAGGCGCTGCGGGCAATCCTTGCCGGACAGCCAACCGTCGCTGACCAAGGCGTAAAGCCGTGAGAATTCGACCAGATCGTCAATTGGCTGGGCAGGGTCGATGTCGCCGAACAGCCATGTTGCCTTGGCCGTCGCCCGCCAGCCAACGACGCAAGGGCCGCCGTGATCGGGCACGCAGCCCGCAAGGCAAGCGGTGCCGGACACCTCAAACTCATCACCAAGGCCCGACGCGGCAATCGCTTCGCGCAGGCGTTTCAGCAGTTTGAATCCCGGTTCACAGGTCTGGCCCTTATGCTTGCAGGCCTTGCAGACCAATATCTGATGTGGCGCGGATTGCGCCACGGAATAGGCAGGCGTGGCCACGGGCCGCCGCTGGGACGTGTTCATCAAAGACTCCTCTCCGGGGCACCCCGCCCGGTGGTTGCGTGCTTTGATGGCAGGTCTCCTGACTCGCGGGTCTGGGCTTGCCCCGCCTTCCCGGCCCATTTGGGCCAGTGGCATCGGGGGTCGCTCGCCGCTTACAGTTGCGGGGGCAGTCACGGAGTTGGCGGCTGTTGCCTACACCTTCACCGTATTCCCTTTTCACCCGGCCGCGCGTGGTTTGGCCGGGAACCATCTATTCCCTTTTGTGCGACGGAAATGGAGGGTTGGGCAAGACGGAAAGCGACAGGTCTGCCACTGCGAGCGGCAGGGGGCGCTGCCGGGAGCGGGGCTTTCGGGCGGGCCAAAGCGGTTGTCTCAATCGGGCTGATCCAGTAGGACTTGGCCCAGTGCATGACCCCATCTGGAAGCCCGGCAATGAAGCTTGACCGTCGCCCTGTCGCCTCGCTCTGGATCGGGGGGAGCTTGCATTACCTGAACCAGCTTTGCCTGAAATCCCATCTGATGCATGGCCATCCGGTCACACTGTACTGCACCGATGATGTGCAGAACGCGCCGGACGGCGTGGTGATCCGCCCGGCGGAAGAGATCATGGAGCTGGACATGGACCTGGTGGAGGCGACGTCAGCCTCATTCCTGTCAAACGTGTTCCGCTACAAGATGATCCGGAAGACCGGGGCCTTGTGGATTGATTGCGACGCGTTCTGCCATCAGCCCTTTCCCGACGCGTGGGACTATGTCTTTGCGGGCCATGGGATGCGGGGGGCGCTGAACTGCGGGGTGGTGGGGCTGCCGGCGGACTGTGCGCTGATGGATCAGCTTTTGGACTACTACGACAACCTGCCCGACTATCCCGCCTGGTGGAACAAGAAGCAGCGCAAGATGATGGACCGAGTGACGGAGAAGGGCGACCTTTCCCATGCCGCCGCGATCTACAAGACGGAACGCACAGCCTTTGGCCCGCAGGCCTTTACCTGGTTCGCGCAGCAGACCGGGGATATCGCCAAGGCGATGACGCCGGATGTCCTTTACCCGGTGCCGTTCCAGTTGAACGACGTGTTCTTTGACCCCTACGGCCGGGTTGAGGGACATTTCACCGATGCCACCGTATCCGTCCATCTTTATACCAACGGGACCAAGCCCTATTGGCGGCGGAACCCGCCGCTGGCCAATTCCTATGTCGCGCGGATGTGTGAGGCTTGCGGCATCAACCCCACCGCCGCGCTGGAAGAATGACCCTGAAGAAACCCGTCAGCCGCCATGGCGTGGTGATGGCGGTGTCGATGATGAAGGATGAGGCCCCGTTCCTGCTGGAATGGTTCGCGCATCATCTTAGCGTCGGGTTCACCGATATCCTTGTCTACACCAACGACTGCACCGATGGGACGGTGGAGATGCTGGAACGGCTGGAAGAGCTTGGCCTTGGCCACCACCGGCCGAATGTGATCAAGCCCGGGGGCAAGCCGCAGCCATCGGCCCTTAGCCATGCGCAGGAGGAGCTTCTGGTCGCGGATGCCGACTGGGTGATGGTCTTTGACGCGGATGAGTTTCTATCGGTCAACCACCCTTCGGGCCATCTGGACGGGATGCTGGATGACGCGGTGGCGCAGGGTGCCAACGGGATCGTCGTCACCTGGCGCATTTTCGGGTCGGGCGGGGTGGTGGATTGGTCCGATGCCCCGGTGACCGAACAATACACCCGCGCGGCCCCGCCTTTGTGGCACATGGGCTGGGGGGTGAAGACGCTGTTCAAGTTTGATCCGGACTATTGGAAGCTGGGCATCCACCGGCCATCGATCAAGAACAAGCACCTGAAGGACGGGTTTCCCGACACGGTGCTGTGGCTGAACGGGTCGGGCCAGAAGATGGAGGATTACTTCAAGTTCCGGGGTTGGCGGTCGATCCGCCGGACGGTGGGCTTTGATTGGGCGCAGATGAACCATTATGCGGTGAAGTCGGTCGAAAGCTACGCGATCCGGCGGCTGCGGGGGAACGTCAACAACAAGGCCGACAAGTACAACGCCGATTACTGGGCGCTGCAGGACAGGAATGAGGTGTCCGATACCCGCATCCTGCGCCATGCCGCCCGGCGGGCCGAGATCATGGCGGGATTGCTGCAGGATCCGGTGCTGCGCGAATTGCATGTGGCAGCGCTGGCGCGGGTTGAGGCGCGGCTGGTCGAACTGCGCGGGTCGAAGGCCTATGCCGAGTTGCGGGCGGGGCTGATCGAGGCCGGGAAAGTGCCGATCACCAAAGTTGAAGCCAAGCCGCCAAAGGCGCGCGACCCGGCGAAGACCGCGCTGGTCGATCTCGACCAGGACGGCGACCCCGATCTGATCGTGGGCAAGTATGCGGACGGGAGCGTAAGCGGGTTTGCCGGCCGCTGGAGGCTGGTGTTGCCCTCATACTCCTCGAGCGGAATCGGGAAGCAGGTCCAGGCACCATACTGGCCCCATTCGACGTTCACGTGCGCGCCGGAAGGGAAGAAGTCTCCGATGCCGTCCCGCTTCCAGCGCCGGAGATCGCCGAGGCGGAACCCGCCCTGGTAGAGATCGCGTGAGCGCTGAGTCCGGAGTTCGGCCTGAAGGGCCGTACCGGCGAGGGTCACCGGCTCCTGGTTGCCGACGGCACGGCGGGCGTTCACGAAC
>JAAUPC010000317.1 GCA_012036325.1 Paracoccaceae bacterium | reverse complement strand
CACATCGTTAGAAATATTTTGAAAGCACCAGCTGTATTCTAAATCTCTTGCGTGTTCAGCCGATGTAAATTGTAAAAGAGTGTTTGAAGTTTATAGATGGCATATGTGGGTCTAAGCATATACTACATTTAACCGTTTGCATCCGAAAATACTCAGAAACGGTGCAGACAATGAGATTCAGTGCCATAATTGTTTGTCATATCATAGACTCTGATTGTATGCATGCAAATGTATCATTCCTTTCATTGATTTTCTCGATCCGAAGCAGAGCACATTGATCGTGGCAGAACACACGCCCGTCGAACTCGTATGCTGCGCTTCGGTCATTGGCTATCGTTTCGTCGATGTTCGAATGGGCTCCATCGGTTTCAATCGTGATCTCATCGAGATCGAACGAAAACAAGAGGACGACGATTCGACAGTCGTCTGTGCGCATCAACAGACCAGCTTTCGACTGGCCTCACGATCGATCAAAGAGATTTTCAATTGTGAACTGTATCTCGATCAAAAATTCCACTCACGTTTGGCCAGTTCGATCACAGTGATTCGTTCGTTGTCTATTTGTGTTCGTTGCCTTCGATCCTCATCGTATTCCTCGTTATTAGAGACCATCCAACGGCAACGAACTGAAACGTCGATAGTGAATTACGGTTCGTATCTGCCCGATCATGAAACAGTGGCCAACTATCAACCGATGGATCCTAAACGAGCCGAACGTCGACGATGGCGACGAGAACGAGGCGGTCGGGGTCGGCGCTGCGGTGGGGATGGAAGCCGTCGGTTGAACCCTGCCTCAGGCGATGATCAGCCGCTCCCGTCCTGGGGAGTGGCTTTTTCGTTTCGGGCACAACGGAGAAAGTGTTTCGTGAATCGTGACAATATTCTCTTTACCGTGATCGGCCTTCTGGCCCCGAACTCGCCCGATTACGCGGTCGTCTTCCACGCTGCGGCGCTGGCCGGGGCGACGGTCACCACCCTTAACCCCACCTACACCGCGATCGAGGCTGCGCATCAGCTGAAGGATTCGGGCGCTGTCCTTTTGGTCACGATCCCGGCCTTCCTGCCCCTTGCCACGACCGCGACCGAAGGCAGCGCCGTGCGCGAAGTGCTGACCATCGGCGATGCCCCCGGTCATCGCAGTATTGATGACCTGCTTGGTCCCCCCCTGACCGCGCAGGTCCGCGTCGATCTTGAGTCCCATGTCCTGGCGCTGCCCTATTCTTCGGGCACGACGGGCCTGCCGAAAGGCGTGATGCTCAGCCACCGGAACATGGTGGTGAACGTAGATCAAGGGCTGCCGCTGCTTGACGTGCAGGCGGGGGAGACAACGGTCGCCTTCCTGCCGTTCTTCCACATCTACGGCATGAATGTGCTGATGAATTCCTACCTTGCCCGGGGGGCCGCGCTGGTCACCATGCCGCGCTTTGATCTTGAGGCGCTGTTGGGCCATGTCCAGCGCCACCGGGTGGAGAAACTGTTCATCGCGCCGCCGGTGGCGATTGCGCTGGCCAAGCATCCGATGATCGACCAGTTTGACCTCACGTCGCTGAAAACCGTCATGTCGGCTGCGGCTCCGCTTGGGGCCGATGTGGCCGGCGCGGTCAGTGCCCGGTTGGGCTGCACGGTGATCCAGGGCTACGGGATGACCGAGCTTTCCCCCCTGACCCATGTCGTGCCGCATCGCGCGCCGCGCCCGGGTGCCGTGGGGGTCAGCGCGCCAAACACAGTGACCCGCATCGTTGACCCCGAAACCGGCCAGGATTGCGGCCCGGATGAGCCGGGTGAGGTTTGGGTCAAGGGTCCGCAAGTGATGATCGGCTATCACAACCGGCCTGAAGCGACGGCTGCCATGATCCAGAACGGCTGGCTGCGCACCGGCGATCTGGGCGCGGTTGATGCCGATGGCTACCTTTTCATTCGCGACCGGCTGAAGGAACTGATCAAGGTCAAGGGCTTCCAGGTCGCGCCTGCCGAAGTTGAGGCGGAACTGCTGGGCCTGCCCGGTGTCGCCGATGCCGCCGTGATTGGCGTTCCGGATGACGAGGCGGGCGAACGCCCTCTGGCCTTTGTCGTGCGCCAGCCCGGTAGCGACATCACGGCCGAGGCGATCCTTGACGCGCTTCGCCCGCGTCTGGCCAGCTACAAGCTGCCAAGCGGGATCACCTTCATTGACGCAGTGCCGAAATCCGCCTCGGGCAAGATCCTGCGCCGGGTGCTGCGTGATCGTGTCGCTGGCTGACCTTCGGCAAATCCGTGCCAGTCTTGTAGCGTCAGACTTGCCAGCCGCTGCAGGCCTCGTGCTACGCTGCAAGGGTAGGGGGGCCGGTGATGCTGACACGGCGCATGTTTCACTCGCGGCTTCTGGCGGCTCTTGGCGCGGCCAGCCTGTCGTGGACCCGCGCCGCCGAGGCCAATGCCCCGGTGGACGCAGACCGGTTGTGGCTGAACCGTCTGACCTTTGGTGCCAATTCCGAAGCGCAGGCCATAACCGCCAAGCTGGGCCGCGCGGGCTGGCTTGATTGGCAATTGTCGCTGCCGCCCGCTGACCCGGCCCTTGAGACCCGCCTTGCCGCCGCCAGCCTGCGCGTCGCGCATGAAGCGGGCGAGGATGAGCATGGCAACCGCTGGCCCGCTGTCGATACCTTGCGCCCCTTGGCCTATCTTGCGGCTGACCCGGCCGACCTTGTCCACCTGTTGGACTGGGGGCCGGGCAAGGGCATGGACTACTCCGAACGCGCCCGCCCCGCGCAAGAGGTGATCGCCGCCAGCCTGATCCGCGCCGTCCATGCCCCGGCCCAACTGCGTGAGGTGATGACCCAGTTCTGGCACGACCATTTCAACGTGAACTCCGGCAAGGACGAAACGACGGCGGTGTTCTTCGTCCAGTACGATGCCACCCTGCGCGCCCATGCTTTTGGCAACTTTCGCGCGCTTCTGGGCGAAGTCGCGCGGTCGCCGGCTATGCTGTACTACCTCAACAACGCCGACAGCATCGCTTCACCGGCCAATGAAAACTTCGCGCGGGAATTGCTAGAGCTGCATACCTTGGGCGCGGCCAACTATCTGAACGACCGCCACACCGACTGGCGCGAGGTGCCGGGTGCGGCGGAGGGGCTGGCAACAGGGTATCTTGACCTTGACGTCTATGAGGTCGCCCGCGCCTTTACCGGCTGGTCGGTCGGCGATGGCCGCTGGCTGGCCGAGGGCGAAGAGGCCCCCCGCACCGGCCGCTTTCACTATGTGGAACGGTGGCATGACCCTTACCAGAAGCGCATCCTGGGACGAGAGTTTCCACCGAACCGCGCAGCCATGGCCGACGGCGAGGAGGTGCTTGATATCCTCGCCACCCACCCCGGCACGGCGCGCTTTGTCTGTGAAAAGCTCGCGCGGCGGTTCCTGTCAGACGATCCGCCCACCGCAGTGGTCGACCGGATGGCCACGGAATTTCTGGCCGCTGCCGATACCCCCGACCAGATCGCCCGTGTCCTGCGCGTCCTGGTCCTGTCGCCCGACTTTGACACCCCACCCACCAAACTGCGCCGCCCGTTTGAGGTGCTGGCCGCCCTATACCGCGCGACCGGGGCCGAGGTGACGGCGACGGAAAACGCTTGGGTCTGGCAGCTTGGCCGCGCAGGGTGGCGGCAGCATGAATATGGCCCGCCGACCGGCCATCCTGACCGGGAAGGGGCCTGGACCGGGTCAAGCACGTTGAACCGGATCGTGGACCTGGCCCTTTACGCCCATGATGACTGGTTCGGCGGCGCGACCGCAGACCTTGCCGCGCTTGCGGGGGATGAGACGATTACGGACTTCCTGTCCCGCCACGCCACAGGCCTTTCCCCCGTGGCCGCAGGCGCGGTGGTGGATGACCTGGCCCAGATTTACGGCCTTGATCCCGACACCCCGGCCAGCGATTTCAGCACTGAGGACCGCCAAGGCCTTGCCACCGCCGCCATCGCCTTTGCCGCCCTTACCCCCGACTTCTTGTTGCGTTAGGTGATCCATGGCCCGTGACCCGATCCTTGTGGTGATCTTCCTGCGCGGTGGTGCGGACGGGTTGGCGCTGGTGTCGCCTGCCAGCGACCCTGACTTCATCGCCGCCCGCCCCGAAGGCTTGCGAACCCTGCGCAGCGGCGACGGGGCAGGGCGGGCGATCGGCCAAAGCGTGGCGGATGTGGATTTTCGTTTTCACACGGCAGCCTCGGCTCTGGCCGACCTTTACGATGCGGGCGACCTGTCGCTGATCCATGCCGCAGGCCTGCCCGAAGCCACCCGCAGCCATTTCGACGCCGAAGCGCGGATCGAGCCCGCGCCAACAACTCGGGCACGCCGAACGGCTTGGTGACATAATCGTCGGCGCCCAGGTCTAAGGCGTCGATCTTTTGACCTCTCATCGTCTCGTG
>JAAUPC010000316.1 GCA_012036325.1 Paracoccaceae bacterium | reverse complement strand
ATCCGACTGCGTTCGCCGGGTCCACGTGACGTTCAAGGTGCTCGCCACCGATTCCCGCAGGCCTTCCGCGCGACGGTCAACCGGGGCGTGGCTGCCGCGCGGGACGGGCGCATCGTGACCTTCGGCATCCATCCCACCCATCCTGAGACCGGCTATGGTTGGCTGGAATGTGGTCCCGCCAGCCACCCGGGCGTGGAAACCCTGACCCGCTTCATCGAAAAGCCCGCGCCTGACCTGGCCGATCAGCTTCTGGCCAGCGGGCGCTGCCTTTGGAACGCGGGTGTCTTTCTGGCCCGCGCCGATGTGCTGATTGCCGAAGCGCGCCGCCATGCGCCCCAGCTTCTCGCCGCTGCAACACGGGCGCTGGACGCCGCGACCCTTGACCTTGGGTTCCTGCGCCTGGCCCCCGCCCCGTGGGAGGGGGTGGAGTCCCTCTCGATCGACCATGCGATCATGGAGCGGTCTGACCGGCTGTCGGTCGTGCGCTTCACCGGGCGCTGGACCGACCTTGGCTTCTGGACCGCCGTCTTCGCCGAGGAAACGCCCGACGCGACCGGCACCGCGCTGCACGGGCCCGCCACCGCGCTTGACTGCGAAAACACCTATCTCCGGTCCGAGGTGGAGGGGGTGGAACTGATCGGCATCGGCCTGAAGAACATCGTCGCCGTGGCCACCCGCGACGCCGTTCTGGTGGCGGAGGCGGGCTCCGCCCAGGCGGTACGGCTTGCGGTCGACCGGCTGAAGGCCAAAGGTGCCGCGCAGGCCACCACCTTTGCCCAGGAACACCGACCCTGGGGCTGGTATGAAACCATCGCCGGTGGCGACCGGTTCCAGGTCAAGCGCATCCATGTCCATCCCGGCGCGGCGCTTAGCCTGCAGTCGCACCTGCACCGCGCCGAACACTGGATCGTGGTGCAAGGCACCGCGCAGGTGACTGTGGGCGATGCGGTCAGCCTGGTCACTGAAAACCAGTCGATCTACGTGCCCTTGGGCGCGGTCCATCGCCTGGAGAACCCCGGCCGCGTGCCCATGGTCCTGATCGAGGTGCAGACCGGCACCTACTTTGGCGAAGATGACATCATCCGCTACGAAGACCGCTACGCCCGGATCTGACCCGGCGCGGGCACGATCTTTCTGCGAAAGATCGCGGTCCCATCCGTCATCCGGCGCAAGGGCCTGCCCGCCGGAGATTGATTTTCGCAGAAAATACGTGGCCCGGTTCGGCTTGCTGCACCACGGTTGGCAAAGGCGGCGCGCATCTTGCGTGGCATGAAGGGCGGCATCCCCGACAAGCTGTTGATTTCCCTTGCACCATGCCTTGCCCCTGCCCCCGGTTTACACCGCGCCCTGCATCGGCGATAACCGTCGCATCCGGCCCAAGGGTACCTGCCATGCTCCTCTTGATCGACAATTATGACAGCTTCACCTACAACCTCGTCCATTATCTGGGTGAGCTTGGGGCCGACGTGGTCGTCAAACGCAACGACGCCCTTGAGGTCCAGGACGTCATCGCGATGCGGCCTGAGGTGATCGTCCTTTCCCCCGGCCCGTGCGACCCCGCCGCCGCCGGGATCTGCCTGCCCCTGACCAAGGCCGCCGCGACCGCTGGCATCCCTCTCCTTGGCGTCTGCCTTGGCCACCAGACCATCGGTGAGGCGTTCGGCGGCCACGTCATCCGCTGCCACGAGATCGTCCACGGCAAGATGGGCACCATGCACCATTCCGGCAAAGGGGTGTTCTGTGGCCTGCCCTCGCCCTTCCAGGCCACCCGCTATCACAGCCTCGTCGTCGACCGCGACACCCTTCCGCCCGAGCTTGAGGTCACCGCCTGGCTGGAGGATGGCACGATCATGGGCCTGCGCCACAAGCGCCACCTGATCGAAGGCGTCCAGTTCCACCCGGAATCCATCGCCTCAGAACACGGCCACCAGCTTTTGCGCAACTTCCTGGACGAAGCCCGCACCAAGGTTCCGGCATGAGCGATGTCCTGAAGCCCCTGATCGGCATCGCCGCCACCCGCCCGCTGACGCGGGAAGAGGCCGAAGTCGCCTTCAATGCCCTTTTCGAAGGTCAGGGCACCCCGGCCCAGATGGGCGGCTTCCTGATGGCGCTGCGCACGCGGGGGGAAACCGTCGATGAATATGCCGCCGCTGCCAGCGTGATGCGCGGCAAATGCCTGCCCGTTTCCGCCCCGATGGGCGCGATGGACATTGTCGGCACCGGGGGTGACGGGAAGGGTACGCTGAACATCTCGACCGCGACCGCCTTTGTCGTGGCGGGCGCGGGCGTCGTCGTGGCGAAACACGGCAATCGGAATCTCTCGTCCAAATCCGGCGCCGCCGATGCCCTGACCGAACTTGGTCTGAACGTCATGGTCGGGCCGGAGGTGGTTGAGCGTTGCCTCAATGAGGCCGGGATCGGCTTCATGATGGCTCCGATGCACCACCCTGCGATCCGTCATGTGATGCCGGTGCGCGCGGAATTGGGCACGCGGACGATCTTCAACATCCTTGGCCCCCTGACCAACCCCGCGGGCGTCAAGCGTCAGTTGACCGGGGCGTTTTCGCCCGCCCTGATCCGGCCAATGGCGGAAACCCTGCTGGCCCTTGGCACCAAAAAGGCCTGGCTGGTTCACGGATCGGACGGGACCGATGAAATCTCTATCTGTGGGGCCACGGCCGTCTCGGCGGTTGAAGATGGTGCGGTGCGGGACTTCACGGTTCACCCCGAAGATGCCGGCCTGACGCCCCACCCGTTCGAGGCGATCCTAGGCGGCACCCCGTCTGAGAACGCCACCGCTTTCCGCGCACTGCTCGATGGGGCCCCGGGTGCCTACCGCGACGCGGTCCTTCTGAACGCCGCTGCCGCCCTTGTGGTCGCCGACCGGGCCGGAACCTTGACCGAAGGTGTCGCGTTGGCCCGTGAGGCCATCGACACCGGCGCCGCCCGCACCAAGGTTCAGGCGCTCGCGCGCTTGACCAATGCCTGAAGGGGCCGCAATGACCACGATCCTTGACCGCATCCAGACCTACAAGTTGGAGGAGGTGGCAAAGCTGAAGGCCACCACCAGCCTGGCAAAGCTTGAAGACGCCGCCAAAGTCGCCGCCCCCCCGCGCGGCTTTGCGCGCGCGTTGCGCGAAGCGGCCGCCACCGGCTATGGGCTGATCGCAGAAATCAAGAAAGCCAGTCCTTCCAAAGGCTTGATCCGCGCGGATTTCGATCCGCCCGCCCTTGCCCAGGCCTATGAGGCGGGCGGGGCCACCTGCCTGTCCGTCCTCACCGACGGGCCGTCGTTCCAGGGCGCGGATGACTACCTTCTGGAGGCCCATGCCGCCACCGCCCTGCCCTGCCTGCGCAAGGATTTCCTGTACGACCCCTGGCAGGTGACCCAGTCGCGCGCGCTGAACGCCGATTGCGTGCTTCTGATCATGGCCTCGCTGGACGATACGCAGGCGGCCGAGCTTGAGGCCGCCGCGTTCGCGCTTGGCATGGACGTGTTGATCGAGGTGCATGACGAGGCGGAACTTGACCGCGCCGCCCGGCTGACATCGCCGCTGATCGGAATCAACAACCGCAACCTCCATTCCTTCGAGGTGACTCTGGACACCACCCGCCGCCTTGCGCGCCGGGTGCCGGAAGACCGGCTGATCGTCGCGGAAAGCGGGCTTTACACGCCGGGGGATCTGGCCGACCTCGCGCAGTACGGCGCGCGCTGCTTCCTTATCGGCGAAAGCCTGATGCGGCAGGCCGATGTCACCGCCGCCACCCGCGCGATTTTGACGAAACCTCTGACCGAGCAGGGCGGGCTGTGAGCGGACTTTCCCACTTCGACGACAAGGGCGCGGCCCATATGGTCGACGTCTCGGCCAAGCCGGTGACAGACCGGGTTGCCGTGGCTGTGGGGGCCGTGCGGATGAGCGTTGAGACGCTGGCGCTGATCAGCGAAGGCCGGGCAAAAAAGGGTGACGTCCTCTCCGTCGCGCGGCTGGCGGGGATCATGGCGGCCAAGCGGACGGCAGACCTGATCCCGCTTTGCCACCCCCTGCCGATCACCAAGGTTGCGGTTGAGCTGACGGTTGATGCCACGTTGCCCGGGGTGCGGATCGAAGCGACGGTCAAGACCGCGGGCCAGACCGGGGTCGAGATGGAGGCGCTGACGGCCGTCTCGGTCGCCGCGTTGACGGTCTATGACATGGTCAAGGCGGTGGAGAAATCCATGGTGATCGACGGCATCCGGCTGGTCCTGAAAGATGGTGGAAAATCCGGCCGTTATGAGGCGACGTGATGATTTCGGTTGAAGAGGCGCTGGCGCAGTGTCTGGCCCTGGCAAAGCCGTTATCGCCCGAAACGGTAAGTCTGGCCCAGGCCGCGGGCCGCTGGATGTGCGCCCCCGCCGTGGCCACCCGCGA
>JAAUPC010000315.1 GCA_012036325.1 Paracoccaceae bacterium | reverse complement strand
CCCGGTGGTGCGCATCATCGCACTGATCCCGTGCGTCGCATCGAGCCGATCCACGAGTTCGAACGTGTGCACCTGCGGCTTCCCACCCTTCGTGCCGCTCACCACCACGCGTAGCGCGACGAGGTCGGGCGAGTTCTTCTTCGTGAGCCGCGGCTGCATCTGCGCGATCGCGAGCTCGCGCGGCACCACCTTCGTTCCCCTTCACGTCCACCGGCTCCAGCTCGAGCAGGCCGAGCTCGCGCACCGCTTCCATGATCTTCGCATGGCCTGGGTAGCGCAGCGTCTTGTACTCCATGTCGGGATCTTCCCCTCGTAGCGATGCGCCATCGTGGAGAGACCGCCGGCCGTGTGGAACGCCTCGAGTTCGCCCACCGGCGCATCGAACTGCACCTGCTCGATCTCGCTGAGCGCCTTCACCGTCACGCGCTTGCCGTCGCGCACCACCCACGAGAGCGTCGTGTAGTAGTCGAGCACCCCCTTCGATCGAATACACGATCTGGTACTTGAGCGGGCCCTCGGGATTCTGCGGCAGTCCACCGACGAAGATCTTCACCGACTCCTTCGTGTCGAGCCGGTCGATTCCGAGCTGTGCGAGGATGTTCACCATGCCCGGCGCCAGGCCGCAATCCGGAATGACGGACACGCCCCGCGCCCGGGCGGCGTAGAAGGCGGCGACGCGGTTCCAATCGCCCGTCTCTTCCAGCCCGGTATGCATCGACCCCATCAAGGCACGGTTGCGCAAGGTCACCCCGCCAAGGGTGATCGGGGCCAGAAGGTGGGGATAGCCGGACATGCGCGTCTCCATTTTCGGGCAGAATGGCCTGCCTGCCGCCAGCCGTCACGCAAAACGCGGCGTCACCCCGGCGCTTTCCAGGCGGCAATCCGGGTAGCCAAAGCCTCGGGGCTGGTGCCGGGGGGCAGGGCCGCGTCCGGGATCACCAGTGCATCTGCGGCTGAGAAATGGACCAGCGTACAGTCCTTCCAGCGCGCCAGTTGCGACACGTCCGCCCAAGGCAGGGTGCGGGCGGCCAGGGTCACGCCTTCCGGGCCAAGCTCAATCCCCGCCGCGCGCTGCCGCAAGGCCGAGGTGGCCTGAATGCTCATCGTCCGACGCCCAAGGCTGCGCCGCACAAGGACAAAGCCGATTGCCGCGCCGATGAACCCATAGCTACCGACCAGCGCCGCCTCGAACAGGCTGACGCCGACCAGCCAGCCGATGGAGGAGGCCAGGATCATCGCTCCGATCAGCGGCCCGACCAGCACTAGAATCCGCCGCGCCGCCCCCATCTCACGGCTGACGATCACATCGGCGACCCGTTGCAACAGGTGCGGCGATGTCGTCACCTGCAAGGACAGCGGCGGGGGAAGGTCAGTCATTCCGGGCCGCGCATCAAGGTGACAAGGGTCTCGCCATAGCGGCGCTGGTCGATCTGAGCAAAACCTGCGGGGGGCAGGGGCGGCGTGCTCTCCTCCCAGACGATCATCGCTCCCGGCGCAAGCCACCCCCCGGCGGCGGCCAGGGGCAAGACGACCTCGCCCATCGCCTTGCCATAGGGTGGGTCCAGGAAGACCAGACCGCAGGCCGCGCCGGGGTTAGGCGGCAGACGGCGGGCGTCTTGCCGCAGGATGCGGGTTTCGCCTTCCAGCCGCAGCTTCGCGATATTGGCCCGCAGCAGGCGCTGCGCCACCGCACCGTCGTCGACAAAGGTCACAAAGGCCGCACCCCGGCTGATCGCCTCTAACCCCAGCGCCCCGGTCCCGGCAAAAAGGTCAAGCACCACAGCCCCTGGCAGCGGATTGCCGTGGGTGCCGTTGACCAGCAGGTTGAAGATCGCCTCGCGCACCCGGTCAGAGGTGGGGCGGAGGTGCGCCGCCGGGTCGCCTTGGCCCACCTCGGCCAGAATCGTGCCGCGCCGGGTGCCGCCGATGATCCTCATGCCTTCAAAAGCGCTTTCAGGTCGGGCGTTGTGGCGATGGTGTCGGGCGAAGGTGACTTGCCGCCCTCGATCAGCCGCTTGCCGACCATATAGGCGCGGGCATCGTTCATCGCATCCACCGCCAGAAGGGTTTCGCCCCGGTAGTACCAGAAACTGACAGCCTCACCCTCGCCCGGTCGGGTTGCAATGTGGTCATATCCGGTGTTCAGCCCGGCGATCTGCAGTTTCAGGTTGAACTGGTCCGACCAGAACCATGGCTTCGCCTCATAGGGCTGCCCGGCCCCAAGGATGTTGGCCGCCACTGCCTCGGCCATGTCGATGGCATTGCCAACCGATTCCAGCCGCAGCCGACCACCTTTCCACGGGAAGGACGCGCAATCCCCCGCCGCCCAGATGGCCGGGTCCGAGGTGCGGCCGAAGGCATCGGTTGAAATCCCATTCTCTAGTGACAGGCCAGCGGCTTCGGCAAGCTGGGTGTTTGGTGTGACCCCCACGCCGACAATCACGAAATCCGCGGGCAGCACGCGGCCATCCTTCAAGAGCGCGCCAGTGACACGCGACGTCCCTTCCAGCCGATCAAGGCCCGTCTCCTCAAGGATCGTCACCCCATGCGACCGGTGCAGCGCACGAACATGGGTCGATGTTTCGGCACTTGCGACCCGCTGCAGGATGCGCGGCGCCATCTCCAGCACCGTCACCTGCAAACCCAGCTTGGACGCCACCGCCGCCGCCTCAAGCCCGATGTAGCCGCCACCAACGATGATGACCCGGCGGCTGGGCTGGAATTCAGCGCGCATCGCGTCGACGTCTGCCAGGCTGCGCACGGTATAAACGCCGCCCAGATCGCCCCCGATCGCGGCAGGCAGCCGGCGCGGGGTTGATCCGGTGGCCAGCGCCAGATGGTCATAGGCCAGCACCTCGCCCCCGACCGTCACCGTTCGCGCAACGGGGTCAAGGCCCGTGACCGGCTGACCAAGGCGCAGCTCAACGGCATTTTCAGTCCAGAAGTCGGGCGAGCGCAGCCAGAGACGCTCTTCCCCCATCTCGCCCAGAAGATAGGCTTTTGACAGGGGCGGGCGCTGGTACGGCGGGGCTGGCTCATCGCCCAGCATCACGATTTCGCCCTGATGACCAAGGGCCCGCAACTTGGCCGCAAGCGCGGCCCCCGCCTGTCCAGCACCGACGATCACCACCCGCATTGCGCATCCCTCTGGTATCCCTCGCGACGGAGCCTATAACCCAACCGGTAACCGGTGCAACGCGCCGCCAACAAAGGGTAACGGAAATGACCATCGCAATCGGGACAAGACTGCCGGACGCCACATTGCTGCAGATGGGTGCGAATGGGGCTGAGGGGGTCAAGCTGGCTGACCGTCTGAAGGGCCGCAAAGTGGTGATCTTCGGTCTGCCGGGCGCTTATACCGGCACCTGCTCTACCGCGCATGTGCCCAGCTTCATCCGTACCGCGACCAAGTTTGCAGACAAAGGCGTGGATGAGATCATCTGCGTGTCGGTCAACGACCCCTTCGTGATGAAAGCCTGGGGCGAGGCGACGGGGGCCACCGCCGCCGGCATCACCATGCTGGGCGATGCCGATGCGTCCTTCTCCAAGGCCATCGGCATGACCTTTGACGTGCCGCCCTTGGGCTTTTTCGCCCGGTCCAAGCGCTATTCGCTCTTGGCCGAGGACGGCGTTATCACGAAGTTCAACCCCGAAACCGGGTCGGCTGCGAGATTTCGGCAGGCGAGCACCTTCTATCGCAGCTCTGACCCGTTGAAGTCGTGAGCGAGGGCTCAGCCCTCGCGCACGTGCCGCTGAAACGCGCGCTTCAGAAGGTCAAGTTCGGCCCGCAAGAGGCTGACCTCCGCCCGGATATCCTCGTCCAGGGGCTGGCCTGCGACCAGAGTGAACTGCGCGATCCTCTCGCCCCCCGCCTGCACGACAAAGCTTTGGACACCTTCGTTCAGCGCCCAGGCCGGGATCGGAACGCGCAGGCTGAACTGGCCGGGTTTTCCCGCAATGGCGCGAACCTCCACGCCCTCGATCACGCGCCCCTCGGGGATCACCGGCACTCCGGTGAGGAGCGGCGCGGATCCGTCGGCGCAGCGGGTGTCCGGCTTCATGAAGTTGAGGACCACGCGCGCCGGGGATGGTCGGCTGCCGTTGCCGTAGGAGCCGTGAACGGTGTGCGAGTGGTGGAAGGTGCACTCTCCCGCCTTCAGGACCATCGGCTCGGGCCGAAAGGCCTCGGCCTGCTCGGGAGCCAGGAAGGATCCTTCACCGCGTCCATGTCTTTGGTGAGCGAGATCCGGGGGAGCAAACCCCAACGGTGACTGCCGGGAACGTAGTGGACACATCCGTTGTCGAGGGTCGAGTCGTCGAGCCCGATCCAGCAGGTCACGTGGCCCGCCGGCGTCGCCGGGTCCAGTAGGAGTAGTCCTGGTGCCAGGTGACGACGCCGGGGTGGCGGGCC